>CAJQNM010000249.1 GCA_905479665.1 uncultured Saprospiraceae bacterium | reverse complement strand
TTTTCTCCAATGGCCGTACTCTGAAATCATCATAATTAGTGAACTTCTACCTCTTTCATATTGAGCTTCGTTCAGAGTTTCTGACGTACCCTTGAGCTTAAATTAAGACAAAATTGATAATTCACAACATCTACCTCATTTGCTCAAGCTGATTATTTATTATTTTTCTACCTAAATTATCCAACATACTGCTTATACTGCCTACAATGTCAGACCGCCGTAAATTTCTTAAAAATCTATCTGCTGCAGGTGCTGCTTTATCAGCAATGCCCCTCCTTAGCTCTCGATCACCTAATGATGTCCAAACCGTCGAGGGCGCAAGCACGATAAAGGATCCACTGAGCCTCTTAAAAAGGGAAAAGATTCAGATCACAGATGTCCGAGTGACTCCTTTGTCCTATGTCCCTCCCGACGGCAGGACATTGTGGAGCGTAAACCAATACGAGGTATGGAAAACGGATGCCGCACTCGTGCAGGTGTACACTGATCAAGGGATCACCGGAATTGCGGAGGGCAGCCCTTACAGTAATCCGGCAGAAATCAAAAAGTACACCGATCGACATGTCACACCGGTATTAAAGGGTAAGAATCCTTTTGACATTGATTATCTGAGTTCGGGTGGACCAGGGCGTGAGTATCTGGCAAGGGCAGCATGGGCAGGTGTGCAAAATGCCTGTTGGGATATCATCGGTAAAGTCAAAAATGAGCCGGTATATAAATTACTTGCCACGGATTGCGAACCCAAAAATCCAATGCAGATTTATGCGAGTGGTGGAGTGAATCACAAATGGTATGAGGATGGCTCTACGCAATTGATTGAGGAAGCACTTCGGTACAAAGAGCAAGGGTACACCGCATTTAAATTTCGGAATGGTACGGACTGGTCGTACAGCAATATGACCATGAAAAGATACGTAGAAGTGCTTCGCCAGTTGAGAGACGCCGTGGGCTCGGACTTTAAGTTGGTGCTCGAAAAGCATAATTGGAGTTTTGAGGAAATTACCGAACAGCTCTGCCCTGTCTTGGAGGATCTTAAGTTTTACTGGTATGAAGAGCCGATGAATCAGTGGGAGGAGGGATCTGTCGAAAGGCATCTGAAGATCAAAGAAGCCATGCCCAGCGTCATGGTCTCGGGTGGTGAACGATTTACCAACAGATTTCAACTGCAGCAGTGGATTGCGGAGGGAGCTTATGATATTATCCAGTCTGATTGCAATTTTACTGGAATAAGTGAAAATTGGCACATTGCTCGGATGGCAAATCTTTACGGTCGGTTGCAATGTCCTCATAATTGGCATGGTGGCCTGACCACGATTGCCAATATTCACTTTGTGGTAGGTTGTCCAAATGGCCATATGTGTGAGATAAACCAAACGTTTAATCCCCTCAAGGAAGAAATATTTAAAGAGCCCTTAACTGTGCAAAATGGCTATATGACACTTTCGGACAAGCCTGGATTTGGAGTAGAACTCGTGGATGATCTTGAACAGAAATTTCCTTGGGTTCCTGGCTCGTATTTGAAACCTAATCCATTGATGAAGGGATAGTGGCAGGGAAAGGATTTTGGATAAGATGTTTCTAGGAGGCTGTTGAATTACTGGTTCGATTTGGCTCGCTAGCTTATTTTGGTTGCAGACGAGAAAAAAAACGCAGAAATAGCCGAGCTATATCGAGTATTTTTGGTGAAGTATGCGGGCAAAAGAAGCCTCGAACGAATCAGAGTTAGTATTTCAACAGCCTCCTAGGGGTTACCTTTTTTGTCAGAATCAGGATTTCCTTGATTTTAGGTTGTGTTTGATTGAAAGGATGAATTTTTGGTCTCAATGTGTTAATGACCTATGTGCAGCATCTATCGATTGTGTATTTTATTTAGCACGAGCTTATCCTGTTTATCCTCTCATCCTGAGAATCCTGATTCAGACAATTGAGCTCAGGAAGACCTCCTCCCATCAGATCGCCATCCATACAACACTTGATCCTTAAACGTACTCGGAAATTTCTCCAGGTCCGGAAAACCGAGTTTGATGTGAGCGCCTTCGTAGGGCACATGGGCAGTGCCAAATAAGTAATCCCAGATGGCGAGGCTGAGGCCGAAATTAATTCCGTAGGGTTTTGTTTTTGGAAGATCGAGGGCATGGTGCCAGATATGCATTTCAGGACTATTGAATAGTTTACGCATGATGGGACCAAGGAGGATGGAGAAAAGCGCAGCGCAGCCTAAGGTAATTCCAAATTGGGTATACCACTCTGGATCCTGGATGAGCTCAATATCAAAACTTGAGGTGCTGATCACAATGCCAATGAGGGCGCCAAGAATACCAGCAGTGGTGTATCCACTTACGGAAATGTTGGAATGATTGAAGTGACCAACGGCTAGCGAGAAAATATGGATGACAAAAAAATCGTAGAGACCGATGCCAAGTAAGGCGAGGGGCAAATACTCGACAATGCGATACACAACAGTCTCCATCCAGTGAAATCGCAGGTGGGCGGCGAAACCCATTTCTTCGACAGAATGATGGACTTTATGAAACTGCCAGAGGAAAGGGGAGTAGTGGAGTAGGCGATGCACCCACCACTGGATGAAATCGCGAATTAAGAAACCGGCCAGGAGAATAGCCCACATGGGCCAGTTGTTCATTGGGTTTGAAGATTGCAGATCAAATCCCGTAAAGTTTTGGATGCCGTTATTGAGAAGATTGACGAATAAGTCACTGGCTGCATTGTAGATAATCAGCGAGAACAGGAAGAAGTTGAAAAACATGTAGAAGAAATCCAACCAGAAGTCCTTGCGGAATAGTGCCTGATCTTTCCTCCAGGGCGAGCGCCATTCCAAGAGGAAGAAGAAAAGAGAAACCAGTAAAAGCCAATAGAAATAATTGGTGAATGACGGGTGGGATATTTCATACCAAAGGTAGCGCGCATAGCCGCTGTACCCATTTACAAAGATGTTCCAATATTCGTTCATTGCTTCTTAAGGTCCTGCCAGCCAGTATAACCTCCAGCCAAATTGTACACCTCCTTAAACCCAAGATCTTTCATTTGGTTTAGCGCTTTGCCGCTGCGGCTTCCTCCCTTGCAATAGACCGCGTAAGGCTTGTCGCGGGGCAAGGCCTGCAAGTTTTCGGCAAATGCCGGATCCCGAAAATCCATTTGAGTGGCTCCTTCGATCATGCCTTCTGCCGTCTCTTCTGGCGTGCGGAGATCAACCAAGGTGATGTCTTTCCTTTGCAATATCAGGCTGAAAGCCTCCGCATCAACGGTTGCCAGCGTGGTTGAACCAGTGGAACAACCGGTCCAAATGGGGGCCACGAAGCAAGCCAAGAGAATTGAGATTGTCTGGCAATGAAGTCTTGTTGTCATGTGGTAAATCATATATCCTGATATCAAGATATGAATTTCACTTTGCCGCCAGCATTTATTTTGGCGCAGTTTTTGCCACCCTAAGAATCACTATGAGCATTGAAGAAATAAACCGCAAACATTACTTCAACACAGATATGTATTATCGGGTGGGGTATGGACTTTCTTCCAAATTAATGGCCTACCGCAATGGCATCATTTATTTGCAGGTCATGCTCGGTCGCAAATGGGACAAAGACTACCATGAAACCACTTTAGAACTGGCCAAATGCTGGCGAAAAGAACATCCTGAACTGGGTGAAGCCATTGGTTGCAAGGTTTTCTTGATCGATGCTCAAAAGCACCCATACAAAATGGATCTGGTGAAACTTAAAGTTAAGGTTTCTTACGATGCCAAGATGGGGATGATCTTTCGGGATGATGTATTGAATTAGACTCATTAGATTTCGAGACATCGAGAGTTCGAGATTCCGAGAGATTTCTAGACTACGAGATTTTCAAGATCGTATCCATGGATTCCAATAGCGTTAATTGATTGTTGGCTCGGACCAAATTCTGTTGCTCATACTCCACTTTGTAGTAGGTGTTTCCGCTGAGAAAATCGGTGAGAAAACGTAGGGCTTGTTCATAAATAATATAGGCGCTGCCTTGTACAAAATATTGCCTTACGGTGGAAGAATCAGCTTGCTTGAGACCATCCAGAAAGCCGCGGTATATTTCCTTAAAAACATCTTCTCGAAATTCAACAGGTGTTTTTGTTGGATCGGTATTTTCTTCTGCGGTGGCACAGAGGCTGCGCACTAAATCACCAAAGTCATCGTAGCGGGATCCCTGCATCACGGTATCAAAATCAATGATCGCCAAGGGGTCTCCCGAGTGATCGACGAGGATATTGGAAGGCTTTGGATCATTGTGGGCCACCTCATTGTAGTGACGAAAGGTGGAGAGGGAATCAGCCAAGAACTCAAACTCGGTAAGTCGCTGATTTATATCTCTGGCCTTTGCCATGCGATCTTCGTTGGCATTTGCGAGTGCAATACGGTGGTTGTTTTGACGGAAAATGGGATTGTGAAAATTGGGCAGAGTGTCGGCCAAGGTGCTACTGGGCATCTCACTAGCTACCCGCGAGAATACGCCAAAAGAATACGCTACAGTCTCGACGGAGATGTCACTGCCAAGCTCGGGCTCTTGACCAGCAATGAATTTTTGACAGCGCCAGGCACCTGCGTCGTTGCGCACCAATGTCTCCCCTTGCGCAGTCCGGTAGAGTGTTGCCACATCATAGGGGTAGTTTGGGCTATTAACCAAATGCGTAATTAAAGCATCTGCATTTTGCATCACGGCAGTGATATTGCGAAATACATTTTCGTTGACGCACTGCATTAAGTAATCTTGCTGGCCGACACGCACGCGGGCAGAGTGGTGAATATGTCCGGAGGCGATCGGGACTACCTCATCTGCCTCCTGGTCAAGAAATAATTGAAATGCAGCCCGGCAAGAGTCTATTATCTGATCTGATGTATTCAAAATTCGAGTTGGGTTTGTTCACTTTGCAATTCGGTGTCAAGGTTACTTAGTCCTACGCCGAGCAAGCGGATACCTATACTGCTATCGGCATGCTGCAGGAACAATTCTTTCGTCATGGAGCGAATAATTTCTAGATCATCGGTAAAGTAAGAAAGCGAACGACTCCTCGTGTAGGTCGAGAAATCAGGATAGCGATACTTTATTTGGATGGTTCGGCCCTTAACTTCACTACGACGCAGGGCATTGGTGAGTCGCTCGATCAAGAATTCGAGAATTTTCATCACCTCTTCGTCTGTGGTAAGATCTTCTTCAAACGTACGTTCTACGCTCACTGATTTTCGAATGCGATCGGCACTTACTGCTCGATCATCGACACCACGACATACTTGATAAAGGTAGCGGCCCATTTTGCCAAACTTGTGTCCGAGTTCTACCTCCGAAAAATGACGTAAATCAGCGCCGGTTTGAATGCCAAGGGCGTGGAGACGGCCGGCGGTCGCCTGGCCCACTCCATAAAATTTTTCAATGGGCAGCTCGGCGACAAACTGGTCGATGCGGTTTGGCTTGATCACGGTGAGACCATCGGGCTTATTCATCCCGGAGGCAATTTTGGCAATAAATTTATTGATGGATACTCCGGCCGAGCAGGTGAGATGGGTTGTTTCAAAGACCTCTTGTTTGATTGCCTTGGCGATGTCGGTTGCAATGGTCATGTTGTGCTTGTTGGTCGTGACATCAAGATAAGCTTCATCCAGCGAAAGCGGCTCTACCATGTCGGTGTGCTGGTAAAAGATTGCACGGACTTGGGCCGAGACTTCCTTGTAGACATTGAATCGATGGGGTACGATGAGCAGATTGCGGCAACGCTGTTTTGCAATACTCATGGGCATCGCTGAGAATACACCGTATTCACGCGCTTCGTAGCTGGCGGCAGCGACCACCGATCGTTTGCCTTCGCCACCTACCACTACCGGCTTGCCCCGTAAGCCGGGATCGTCCCTTTGCTCTACCGAGGCAAAGAAAGCATCCATGTCAATATGCAGTATCTTGCGCATATCCGGCAAATATGAGGACGTCGCAGAACATATTATAATATCATCCCGTGATCCTTTTCCTAATCTCCTTATGGTAAGTCAATTTTCTGCATTTGGCTGGCAGCATTTCACCCCCTTGGTGTTCTTTGCGCTACTGGTATTTGTGCTCGTCCGTTTGGGGCGAAATCGAAGCAAAGCTTGGCGTTTCCGTCTCGGATTTGCACTCAGCCTGCTCATCCCTATGATGGTGTTGAGGGATTTGATCTTGGGTTGTTGGCGTGGTACAATTGATGTAAGCGAGGATCTTCCTTTGCATCTCTGCCGGATCATCTGTTTTTTTCTACCGATTGCCTTTTGGCGAAAATCGAGAGACTGGATTGCGGTTTTATACTTTCTAATCTTGGCAGGTACCCTCCAGGCGGTCATCACACCGGATCTTGTGGAGGGATTTCCGCAGTATCTCTACTTTCGGTATTGGATGTTGCATGCGGGACTTATCGCCTTTACCATGTACGCTGTGATTATCTCAGAATTGAGAGTCACTTGGAAAGACTTCTGGCGAGCCGTATTTTTTGCCCAGGTGTATTTAATGTGTACGCTCCCGCTCAATGCAGTGCTAGACGCCAACTATGGGTATACCTGTCGCAAGCCACCCATGTCCAGTATTGCAGATCTGATGGGGCCTTGGCCTTGGTACATTCTCAGCGGGGAGGTCATTATGTTTGTGCTCTATTTGGTGCTGTATTTTCCGTTGCGAAGACGGGATCAAAGATGGTAGATGCTGGACGTGAGATGCTGGATGCTAGATTTCAGATACTAGGCGTTGCTTGATAACACTATCAAAACATCGTCTTAAC
>CAJQNM010000248.1 GCA_905479665.1 uncultured Saprospiraceae bacterium | reverse complement strand
TTATCAGGTGGGGGATTATACCTACCTACGATCTTCCTGGGGCCAAGGCTACCGATATCCCACCATTGCCGAGCGTTACATTAGTACGAGCTTGGGAGCCATTCGAATAGCACCCAACCCTACCGTTCAGTCCGAGACCGGTTGGACCGCAGAAATCGGCATTAAGCAAGGTTTCAAAATCGGTGATTTCAAAGCATTCGCAGATCTGGCTTTGTACCAATCCGAATACCAAGATATGCTGGAGTTCGTGCTGGTTGGCATTAGCGAAGGGTTTCAAGCACAGAATGTAGGCAATACCAGAATCAAGGGTATGGATTTTAGCGTGAGTGGCCGGGGACGCCTTGCCGGTCTTTATACCTCGCTCCTGGCAGGCTACACATACATCGATCCACGCTTTAAGGACTTTACTCAAGCTGATCAAGATGCCTCTTCTGTTGATTACAACATCCTGAAGTACCGGTCAAAACACCTTTTTAAGATTGACCTTGAAAGTACCTGGAAGAAATTTTCCTTGGGCCTAAGTGTTCAACATGCGTCGGAACAAGAAGCCATCGATGCAATCTTTCTGCTTTTTATACCTGGCCTTATTGACTTTCGCTCGGAGCATCAAGGATTTACGATTCTAGATGCTCGACTGCGGTATGCAATCAACAAGCACGTCAAGGCTAGTTTGCTGGTTCGCAATATGAGCAACGTGGAGTACAGTGTACGACCTGGGCTTTTGGAAGCTCCTAGGAACATTGGTTTTAGACTAGATTTCTCCCTTTGACAGGTACTAGATGACGTCAGCCAGACGCTTTTGTCTCTTTCATCCGGTACATTGAACAACTTTTCGTTTCGTACCGTTGTAAGGCCAAAGATCGATACCATGAATCACTATATCATAATAGCTCTAAGTACAGTCTTGATCGCATGCACTTCTCCTGCGCATGAAGAGGGCAAAGCAGCGGCTGAAGTCACCCAGGTTGCGGCTAAAAAGGTCGCTCTGAAGGCTGATGCACCTGTTGATAAAGACCTTGGAAAGGAGATGGAGCAAAGCAATCAGAAAACTGCGGACGAAATGCAAGATTCAAAAGAGGTTCGAACAGAAAAACCGGCATTGGTTAAGAAAGAAGAGAAGGTGGAAAAAGCCAAGAAAATAGATAAAAAGAAAGAAGAGCAAGTAGAGCAAAAAGTGGAGCATCCAGCAAAAAAGGAAGCCCTGAAAGATCAAGAAACTGTGGATGGTAAAATTATGGTGAAGGGCAGTGCGGACGAGGTAGATCCTGGTTTACCTCGTAAAGATGCACCTGCCACCGCGGTGCTTCCTAACCATGATGATTGGGATGCATTGTTGAATACCTATGTCAGTGCTGAAGGTAGCGTCAACTATCAGGGCTTGAAAAAAGAAGAGGGCAAGCTTGATACTTACCTCGGGCAGATTTCGGATCAATCAGTGAGCGATGATTGGAGTCGTGGAGAAAAGATGGCTTACTGGATCAACGCTTACAATGCCTATACGGTGAAACTTATTTTGGACAACTATCCCTTGGGCAGTATTACTGATCTCGACAATGGAAAACCCTGGGACCGTAAATGGATCATGCTGGATGGCAAGACCTTATCCCTCAACGACATTGAGCATACGATCCTCAGACCTCAATTTAAAGATCCCCGAATTCACTTTGCAGTGAATTGCGCAGCACAATCGTGCCCCCCCATACCGAATAAAGCATTTACAGCGGCTAATCTTGACAAGCTACTGGAGGAGCGTACCAGAGCTTTCATCAATGACCCGCAGTACAATACGATCGGAGCAAGCAAAGCGGAGGTGAGTCAGATTTTTGATTGGTATGGTGAGGATTTTGGTGATCTCAAGGCGTACCTGAATAAGTATGCCAAGGAGAAAATTGAATCAAGCACCGAGGTGGCATTCCGAGCGTACGATTGGAACCTAAACGGCAAGTGATTTCTCTATTTGCCAAACCACTCTGAAATCACCTTTTGGGCTGGTTTGTTCTGTGGCGTAAAATCTAAGTTTGTCAGTCCGCCGGCTTCAGCGTGATTTCCGCGCCATTGCCAAATCATGGCACCAGCAAACCAATCCTCTTCCCAGAATGTCTCAAAGAACGCTTCGTAGCAAGTGGCCTGGCACTCCAGCGATAGGGTAAACTGTTTAGCATCGTCTGTGTATGCGTCGACCCACTCCCAAGGATGAATCGCAGCACATGCGGTGCTGCGGTAGCCAATCTCACTGAATAAGATGGGTTTCTGATATTTGAAACTGATGGTCCTGAGCTTTTCCTTGTATTTTTTCCATCCCTTTAGCAATGTTTTCTTGTCCGGGTTTTCATGATCGGTGAGGGGAAAATAAGCTTGGACGCCGATGAAGTCGAGTGCATCCCAAAATTCCACCTGTTCAAATTCCAAATACCAGTTTGCCGCATAAAACAATTTGCCTGAATAGACGCTTCGTACATCATTTATCAGTTCTCTCCAGTAGCCAGGGTACTTAAAGGTGAGAGACGTCAGTTCGGCACCGATACAATAGTACGGAGCGCCAACCTCTTCGCTTACTTCGGCATAGTGCAAGATCAGCTCTCGATAGCGATTCCCCCAAAGCTGTTCGAGTGAGTCTGAGGTAAATAGGATATCCGAACGCCATTTGTCACTGTCCGTGTTCATCCATATGTGTGGCTTGAAGGTCACGGTCAGACCGGCGTCACGAGCTGCAAATGCCATCTGCCGAAACATTGAATCTCGGCGGCTGCCTCTTCGATTGCGCTCACCCACCTGCAATTCGGAATCCTGATGGCTCTCCTGATAGGCATAAGGGACTATAACGACATTGTTCATATTCGTCTCCGTCAGGGGAGAAAAATTTGTGTGGTTGCCGTTTCTTCCTCTCCCGAAATAATGGGTGGATCGGATCTTGTCATTTGCATCTACTGTGACCTTTTCGGTTTCGCCAGCGGAAGGATGCCACGCTAGCGTGGCAGCAATTGCTAGGGTTCCGAGTATACCTGCGATCCAAAGAATTTTATTCATCAAATAATCTGATTGTGAGTTTCGGTCCCGGTGCGATGATGGGTGATGTTTTCGACTGTGATAGCCAGCAAACGACTACGTGCTTCGATACTGCGCCATGCCATGTGTGGAGTGATCAAACAGTTTTTTGCGGCAAACAAGGGGTTGGGGTTTTCCCGATTCGGTGGCTCTATACTTACAACATCTAGTGCTGCTCCAGCAATAACTCCCTCATTAAGGGCTTCCGCGAGCTCACTCTCATTGACCAGGTCTCCACGGCCAGTGTTGATGAGTAGGCAGTGAGGGGGCATGGTGGAAAGAGATTTTCGATTGATCATATATCTTGTCTCATCCGTGAGCGGAGCATGGAGAGAGACAAAATCCGCGCTTCGGAAAAGCTGATCAAGGGGTAGTAATTCTTCCTCACGACCATACTGTTTCCCTCGATCGGGAACGAGGATCTGCATCCCAAAAGATCTTGCCATCTCAGCTAGTCGCTGGCCTATGCTGCCATAGCCAATGATGCCCAGCCTCTTCCCCTTCAATTCAGTGAGTGTATGCAGGCTGTAGGAAAATTGCTTTTGTTGGTGCCAGTCACCCGCCATGACCGATGCATGATGAGCTTCCACCCGGTTCGTCATGCTTAAAATCATTGCCATGGCATGTTGAGCCACCGACTCTGTACCATACCCCTTTGCGTTGTACACTGCAACACCATGTTCTTTTGCTGCAGCGACATCTATATTATCGTAGCCCGTGGCAAATAAGCATATCGCGGACAGTTTTGGGAGTTGATTCAAAACGGATCGAGACATGTGCACTTTATTGACAATTACGATCGTACTCTGTCTGGCTCGCTCCACTATTTGATCATCGTCTGTGTGGCCGTAGACGGTGAGCTGTCCCAGCTTTGCTAGGGGTGCAAAATCCAGATCTCCAGGATTTATGCCATGTCCGTCCAGTATCGTAATCTCCATAAGGCTGTGTACCTGTCTAAGCGGCTGTTGAATTACTGGCTCGATTTGGCTCGCTAGCTTATTTTGGTTGCAGACGAGCCAAAAAACGCAGAAATAGCTGAGCTATATCGAGTATTTTTGGTGAAGTATGCGGGCAAAAGAAGCCGCAAACGAATCAGAGTAAGTATTTCAACAGCCTCCTAAGGTCATCATTCTGATTTGCACCATCAAAGGATCCGCAGAATAAAAAGCAAAAAAA
>CAJQNM010000247.1 GCA_905479665.1 uncultured Saprospiraceae bacterium | reverse complement strand
GGTGGATAGTGAATTTAGTACAAGTTCTGGCAAGTCAAATAAATTTGGGATTGGAGATGTGGATAAAGTTCCCGTTCGGGATGATAACTCAACGGTTGCAGGAGTAACTTCTGGATACGGTAAGACTGGTCAAACCCAACTAGCGCTAGACTTCTATTTCTGGTTGAAAACCTTTTACTTCATTGGCCTGGCTGTGCTTTTTGTCAATTTGCTGTGGCAAGTCTTGCGCGTACTATGGAAGATTCGCGATGCTGATGACAAGATAATAGATGACAATTGTGTGTTGGTGCATCTAAAAGGAAATAACGATCCTTGCTCATTCTTCAAATACATTTTGATAAATCCTTCGATCTACGACAAAGAAACCTACGAGCTTATCGTTGAGCATGAGAAAATCCATGCAAGTCATCTACATACACTTGACCTAGTTTTAGCTGAAATTGCCGTAGTTGTACTTTGGTTTAATCCATTTGTCTGGCTCTTGAGACGGGAGATTGAAAAAAATATTGAATACCAAACAGATGATAGGATGGTTCGTGGGGACATCGAAAGAAAATTGGCATATCAACTCAACTTGGTGAAAATAGGATCCCAGTCGGAGTCATTACTCATAACCACAAATTATAACCATTCACTCATTCAACAAAGAATCCTCAAAATGAATACTCCAAAATCAAGTCAAAGTAATTATTGGAAATTCACATTCATCCTACCTGTCCTACTAATCTTGACATTGTCATTAAATAAGCCATCGGTAGGAATCTCGCAACCCCCTTACGAACAAGCGTACAGCAATGCAGAACTACAGTCTGGACTTGAAACAAAAGACTTGGTGGCCGTTTTAAATGCTCGAAAGGGTACCAACAAAGCCATGGGTAGCAGAACGAGTGAGCCTACGAATTGTGGTACACTAATATATGCTATTAAGGAAGAGAACATCTCTATGATTAAGGACTTAATCGAAACGATAGATGTAAATTGTACTCATCCTGCACCTGGAGGGCTAGGGATGATGAATATTGATCACTATGCTGACGCCTTAAAGACACCATTAGGGGCAGCTGCTGAAGTCGGAAACATCCACATTGCCGGTTTATTGTTGGAAGCTGGTGCAAAGATGGACACGACTGATGTATATCTCAAGTCTGCGCTGATGGTGGCATCAAGGAAAGGCAATATAGAATTCGTGAAATATTTAGTCGCAAAAAAAGTGCAAATAAATGCGCTCTCTACCCGACACGGTTCTGCGCTCCATTTTGCTGCCGGAAGTGGAAATGTAGATTTAGTGAATTACTTACTTGATCAGGGTGCCGACATGGAGCTGTACAGTTATGGACAAGGTACACCACTAAATGCTGCCGCAGCAAACGAGCATCAAGAAATAGTATCCTTGCTAATCGAAAGAGGTGCCTTAATTGATCCATTGGATAGTGTGCAAATTTCCAATTTGACCAGAGCAGCTTCGAGAGGTGACAATAAAACAATTAGCCTACTGCTGTCAGAAGATGCTGATATTAATGTTAATAGGTGGTCTCCACTATTTGCAGCAGCACGTAAAGGCAATACCGAAACCATTGGTCTTTTATTAGAAAAAGGAGCAGCTATTGACTTTCAAAATGCTGCGGAGGAAGGTACCGCACTAGTAACTGCTGCTAAACATGGACATTTGGAAACAGTAAAATTGCTCTTGTCTAAGGGTGCACAAGTAGATCTATCATCAAAACATCTGAATCCGTACATGAACCAAACATCAATGCGAATTCACTATAACCAGACGACGCGAAATATTGAGAATGACGCACAGTGCACTGCTTTGCAGGCTGCTGCAAAGAATGGGTATGTGGACATTTTAGAATTACTATTGTCTGAGGGTGCAGACATAAATCTTCAGACAGATGCACAGGGTTCGGCATTGCATGCGGCTTCCAGAAACGGTAAACAGGATATCATAAAATTATTATTGGCAGAAGGAGCCGATATCAACGCACAGAGTAAAATACAAGGAACCGCCCTAAATGCAGCGGCTAGACATGGCAGGCATGAAGTTGTCGCTCTATTGCTTGCTGAGGGAGCAGATATAGAAAAGCAAAATAGGGAGCAAGGCACTGCCTTGATTGCTGCTGCCAGAAACGGATACAACAAAACAGTCTCACTGTTATTATCAAATGGTGCCGATATTAATGCGCAAAATAAAGGCCAAGGTTCGGCACTCAATACTGCTGCCAGAAATGGTCAAGAAAGGACTGTGAAATTGCTGCTGACAAATGGCGCAGCTGTCAATGCTGAAAATGATAGTCAGGGTTCGGCACTAAATGCTGCAGCAAGAGGCGGTCATGAAGATATTATCAAATTGCTATTGGCAAAAGGTGCAGATGTCAATGCGATGAATGACAGTCAGGGAACTGCTTTAAATGCTGCTGCTAGAAATGGCCATTTGGGTGCCGTGAAAGTTCTTGTCTCAGGAGGGGCTGATATAGCACTAGCAAGTGAAGGGGAAGGCACTGCAATTGATGCTGCACGTAGGAATGCAAAGGCACAAGTTGTTTATTACTTGGAATCACTGGAGACAGGAAGCAACTCTGAAGAATGATCTACAACGAAATGATTGCAAAATGCTTGATTAAAGACAATGATCGGGAAGAAGACCCCAAAGTGCGTGGTCCGTTGTGTAGTTGATTGTCAATCGTGTTTATCCATGGATGTGGAAGTTACGCACGCAAAGAAGACTGGGATTTAACCCGCAGAGAGAAGTAGCTCGGAGCACGGCCTTTTCGTTATCCTGTTAGACTTTGACCTTAAGCCGGTTGGTCATTCACTTTTATGCTTAGATGTTGAGAGACTTTAGTGAGTTTCAGAATTATAATAACCCGAGGAAACTTCTAGTATTCCACAAATTGTTGCTCCCGGAGCGACACTAGTTTACCAGGTTAGGATCACCCATTTTACCCGCGCGATAGTTCTGCAAACACTGCTGAATCTGCTCTTCATTGTTCATCACAAAAGGACCGTATGAAAAGACGGCCTCATTAAGTGGCTGTCCTCCCAGCACTAAAAATTCTGCTCCATCTTTGCTGTGTAACTTGATGCTGCTTTCTCCTCGCTCATACAGAACTACTTGATGGGCACTCACTTGTTGTTTGTTTTGCGCCTCCAGCTCACCGCTGACCAGGTAGACAAAAGCATTGTGTGTAGGATCTGTGGGGATATCTATCCGACCATCTGGTTTGAGAGTGATGTGGTAATAAAATGCTTGGCTGGGCAATTCGACATTGGCTTTGGCCGAATACAACTCGCCCAAGATCACTTTGGCGGAATAATCGTCAGTATCTAAACTACCCATGTCCTGATCACCGTAAAGCAGTGTAGCGGGCTCGGCAAATTTATATTTGGCTGGTGTATTAAGCCAGATTTGAAAGCCGTGATAGAGCCCCCCTTCCTGTTGCAGTTGGTCTCCAGATTCTTCCATGTGAATGGCTCCACGACCAGAAGAAAACATCATGAAGTCACCCCTCCCAATCTGAAAGTCAAAATCCAAGCTGTCTTTGTGATGACCAGTACCCGCAAAAAAGTAGGTGGTCGGTGTGACACCGGCGTGAGGATGTGCATCCACTCGAAGGGGCGCTTCTCCAGCCTGCACATCTACCGGACCAAACTCGTCAAAGAGGACGTAGGGAGAGACATGATCCAGGTGATTTCCAGCAAAAGCTCGTAAAATCGGCAGCGTACCAACCTTGGTGCTGCTGGCATCAAGAATCTGATAGATCTTTCGCTCGGACACAGATTCGTATAGTCCCGACGCAATGACTTGCTTTGATGTAGCAATGGATGCACCAACGATGGCGGAACCCTTGATCATTTCTCTTCTCTTCATGGCCACTGATTTAACTTCAGATAGGTAACGCTAGACCTGCCCGAATGGTTTTGTATGCTTGAATTGATTGTGCTCTGTATCTTAGGGAAGACAAATGCACCATTATGCAACAACAAAGCAGAAGACATTTACTTCGTAATCTTGCGGCCTTGGGTGGTGCAAGTATGGTTGTATCCCCCCGCGAATTGTTGGCTTTCACCCCTCCGAGGGATTTGAATGATCCGACGAATGGGATGGTGCGATTGTCCTCCAATGAAAATCCATATTCTCCTTCGGAAAAAATGAAGCAGGCCATGCTGGATACCCATGCCGACCTGTGTCGCTATCCCAACGCAAAATTTGGCGACTTGGCCGAGTTGATTGCCGAGCGGGAAGGAGTGGCTCCGGAAAATGTTGTCGTTACTTCAGGCTCGCGAGAAGGGCTTAATGCGACAGGATTGGTCTATGGCATGAATGGAGGAGAGATCCTCACATGTCTGCCTACCTATCGGGCACTTCTTACCTATGCGGAGAAATTTGGTGCGTACATTAATGTCGTACCCCTCGATAAGGAGTTGCAGTTTAATTTACCGGAATTGCAAAAGCGGATAAATGCCAATACCAAACTGGTGTTTGTGTGCAATCCCAATAACCCGACCGGAAGACTGCTCGATGCCACAAAGCTGCAGGCCTTTGTGCGCAAAGCCTCGGAGCGTACCATGGTTTTTGTTGATGAAGTCTACTTCGATTACATTGAGGAGGCTGGCTATCCCTCCATGTCATCATTGGTTTTGGAAGGGCACAACGTGATTATTTCACGTACCTTTTCTAAAGTGTATGGTCTGGCTGGGATGCGGGTTGGATTCTTAATGGCACGCGCTGATATTGCGGCCAGGCTGCGCGAACGACTCATGTCGGGCACAAATATCATGGCATTAAATTTGGCCAAAGCATCGCTGGAGGATAATGAATTTAAATCCTTCAGTCTGGATAAAAATAAAGAGGGCAAAAAGATGATTTATGCCTCTCTCGACAAATTGGGTATGAAATACTTGCCATCACATACCAATTTTGTCTTTTTTAAGACCGGGGCACCCATAGAGGAGGTGCAAAATAAATTTAAAGACGAAGGTATTTATGTAGGGCGTCCTTTTCCTCCCTTTATGGATTGGTGCCGAATTAGTACAGGAAAAGTGGAGGAGGTGGCGAAATTTACGGGGGCGTTGGAGAAAATATTTAGTTAATTGATGATGGATAATTGATAATGAATAATGAAGGCTCCGAATGAGCCATTATCAATTATCAACTGTCAATTATTAATTAATCAAAGAGGCTTCTGCTTCAATCTCCACGCGATAGCCGTCTCCGATGAGTTTCGCCTGTACCAATGTATTGGCCGGATTGATTTCTTGAAAACGTACTCCGTGTGCCCTCGCCACAGGTTCCCAATCCCGAACCTCGTTGATAAAAATTCTAGTGCGCACAACATCTTGCATTTTTCCTCCCAAAGATTCGATGGCACCTTCTATCTTATCAAGAATAAAATGAGTCTGAGAAGATGGATCGTCGCCGCCAATGAGTCTATCGCCATGGGTGGCAGTCGTGCCCGATACCAAAATTCTATTTCCATCTCTGATGGCGCGACAGTACCCAGCCAGGCCCTCCCAAGGTGTGCCGCTGAACACCTGTGATCTGGCTCCGTTTTGAACCGGGTCAAAGCTATCTGGCATGACATCGAGATGATGACTGAGATCTCCCGAAGCGGTCAGGTATGGAGGCCGTCGGTACTCGTCACCACAATCTCCCGTGATGGGTTGTAAAAGCTGCATGGTCTCGAATATTTTATCGTGGTCTTCCTGATCCAATTGCAGCTGCAAAATCCGAATGGTATCAGAAATGTGTTCACTGCGACCAAGTCTTGCACCTACGACAATAGCCGCGACATGTGGATTGTCCAGAATATATCGGCTGGCAATATTGGCGATCGAAACCTGGTGTTTTTCCGAGATTTCTTTGGTGCAGGACAACAATGCTTGAAAACGACTCCAGCCACCAGCGACATCAATGAATCTCTTGTACTTCATTTCGGACCAAGTCGATAATTGGTCGGAAGAAGGTTCTGCTTGGTTGAGCCATTTATCGGTGAGAAAACCTCCCGCGAGTGTGCCAAAGGCCAATAGTTTTACGTCGTAGTCCTCACAGACCTTGCCTAGTTGCCCCGCAGCCCGCTGATCAAGCAGCGAGTGACAGACTTGATTGCTAACCAGTGGGATGCCAGTATCTAAGGCCATCTTTAAGTGGATGGCATCAAAATTGGTGACACCGATATGCTTGATTAATCCTTCCTGACGCAATTCATCTAAATAAAAAAGACCATCGAGCCAATTGGGGTCGGAGTACTTCCATGCATGAAATTGCATCAGATCCAGAGAATCTCGTTGCATTCTTTTTAAGGCGGTCTCAACCGCAAGTCGTGTGTCAGTCCGATTTATTTTACCTGGCGATGGCACCCATTTCGTGAAATACTGGCCCTGTGTGCCGGAAGGATGATCACTGTATAAATTTCCCGCAATGATCTCACTGCTGCCGTAATGGTCGGCCATATCGAAAGTGGTAAGTCCGGCCTCGATATAGGGTGCCATAAACTGAGCAGTTGCTTTGGGATCAAGGGCACCCTCTTTTCGCTCCATATCGGCAATTTGCCACAGGCCGGTGATGATGGGTGAAATTGTAAGACCAGGAGCAAGTTCGACAGTGCTTTTCATAGCTATTCTTCAGGCAAATTTTTAAATTGATATTTAAGATCGACACCGGAGGATTTAAGCTGTCTCCATTTAAATATAAAGACCAGGCTGGCTACTCCGACTACAATGAGCCAGATAAACGTAGAGTGAAAATACCACGCAGAGGTCTCGGTGCTGAGATCTTTGTAGGTGTGAATAACCAGAAATAGGCTGAGCAGGGTAATTCCTCCCACGGCAATAATTCGGCGCGGCCACTGATTTTTAACCACATTAATTCTGCCTGCCAGTGCAGGATTCAACCGCCCAATACAAAGTAAGGTAATGCACATCAATAAGAAATTGACCAACATGGAGGTGACCATAATGTCGATGCCCAGAAAGAAGTCGCCCGCAAAATGGGATCCCAATACTCCGATGCTAGCCATTAAACCTGCAGCTATCAATGCGACATAGGGAGTTTTTCGCTGGGGATGGATGAGAGCGATACGCTTGGGAAAGATTCCATCTTCGGCCCAGGCAAACATAAGTCGAGAAACCGATAGCAGCATCGCAGGGAGGTCATTGATCAAAGCGATTGCTGCTCCTGCCAAAATAGCTACTCCTAGACCTGGCGGGAGCACATGAGCTAAGAGCCCAGGGGCAGAAATGTCTTTCGCTTGAGCCACCTGCTCCACGTATTTCCAGGGTACGGTGTGGTAGACCGCAGCGGTGAAGAGAAAATAAAATGTGCTGACCAGGACAATGGCCAGAATAATTGCGCGTGGTAAATTGCGATTTGGGTCTCGTGCTTCGCCACCAGCCTGGGCGATCGAATCAAAGCCAATAAAGCTGGAAAATAAAAGTGCGGAGGCTGAAAGGAAAATAGTCCAATTAAACTCTGGTGAGATCGCACTTGAAAATTCATTCTGCTCGGCTTTGGGGAGACTCGATAAGAATTCTGACTGGTCGAAAAAAAACCCTGCGAAGATGACGATGAGGCCCAACGCAAACATGAGGTACATCATCGGGATGAGGGTGCGTTCGTATGACTTTGTCCCGCGAATATTAATCAGCACAAAAGTCCAGATAAGTGCCAAAGCGATGCCGACTCTGATCCAACCAACCTCCATGGCCGCTGATACGGTCTGCCAGCCTAGATTTTCTG
>CAJQNM010000246.1 GCA_905479665.1 uncultured Saprospiraceae bacterium | reverse complement strand
ATCTCCGCCCTCGGCCAGCATACGCTCGGCAATCAGACGGGAAGCCTCCGTAAATTGTGGATCATTGAGGAGCACCAATGCCTGCATGGGCGTGCTGGTATTTTGCCTGCGAACGATGCACTGCTCTCGAGTACTGGCATCAAACATCATCATCGAGGGAGGCGGACTGGTACGTTTCCAAAAGGTGTACATGCTGCGGCGATAGAGATCGTTGCCATGATCTTGTATGTATTTTCTCAAACTTTGATTGCCCGAGGCTACTTCCAGCCACAAGCCTTCGGGCTGATAGGGTTTTACACTGGGGCCACCCACGCGCTTGCTGAGCAGACCGCTGATGGAAAGGGCATGATCACGCACCATCTCTGCAGGCAGTCGAAATTGCGGACCACGGGCAAGCAGTGTATTATCGGGATCAAGTTCGAGCAGTTTTGCATTGACGGCTACCTGCTGTTGATAGGTGGACGACATCACCATCATTTTCAAAAGCCGTTTTATTTTCCAGCCCGATTCCTGAAAATCTACCGCTAGCCAATCGAGTAGGGCAGGGTGGGTAGGCAGTTCTCCCTGGCTGCCAAAATCATCGGGTGTTGCGACTATGCCCTGACCAAAAATAAGCTGCCAGTAGCGATTTACGGCGACGCGTGCAGTGAGTGGGTTTTCCGCATCAAATAACCACTGTGCCAGACCAAATCGATTTTGGGGATAGTTTTCCGCCAGCTCAAGTACTGCTGCCGGAGTACCCGGATGAACCTCTTTGGTCGGTGCATCGTACTGGCCACGATCAAGGATGAATGTGGGCCTGGTGGTGTCCTGCTCGGCCATCACCATGGTCGGTTTCAGTTGGATGTCCTCGGCCCGCATCTGCCGAATCTTATAACTGCGATAATGATTGGCCAATTTCTGATACTGCGGATCGGCATGGAAAAGCCAGTGTTGCTGCAGCCGTTTTAGATCGGAAGAACTCTTGCTCTGCTTACGTACCAAACCTGCCAGGGGGTCGAACGTTCCGAGACGATGTACTTCGGCGGGGCTGAGTGCACGATTAAATAGCATGAGCTCATCGAGCTGGGCGGCATAAAGCCCGGCGATTTCTTTCACCTTTTCATCCTCGACCGATTTGGGGTTGTACTTGCCCCCGACATGAACCAGATTGCTCACTGCAGGGCGCTGCATGCGACCCGAGGCATCGTATTTGGCCATTGGCTCTCCGTCGAGATAGAGCACGAGACCTGAGTGGTCGGACGTGCCTCGGTAAGTGAGGCAGACATGCACCCAGCGGTTGTCGGGTACTGTTTCCTGACTGCTGAAATAGAGTGATTGCTTCTTGCCGAGGCGAACCACAAAATATTTGTTGTTATTGACTTCAAGACTGAAGACCCGCTCTTTCTTGCTATTGAGTCCTTGCACAAGTGTGCCGCGAATACCACCTTCGAGTGATTTGAGCCAAAAACTCCAAGTAAAAGGCTTGCCAAAATCGATGGGTTTTTGCGGCGAAATTTTTCCATGATTATTTCCAACCAATTCGATCCCTCCGGAAAATTTGCCAGGCACCGGCACCAGATCATTTAGCTCGGTACCATGATGTCCTTTAACCATTTCCGGGATCTGCCCATCTTCGACGTAGTCCAGCGGAAACCAGGCCTGGAGTCCAGCGGGGATATTCGTTGTGGAAGTGGGGTACCCCTCAAAGTAGCCTAGGTCAAGCGTTGTCGAAATGCTGTCCGTGTACGCAATGAGTTTGTCTTTCTGACGATCCAAGGCACCCTCGACATACGAGCGTACCGCAGCAATTTTTTCTTCCGGCAGTTCTAAAAAGGGTTCGGCCACCTCGACATTGTATTCGACGCGGCCTTTCTCCGGCACATTATTGAAAAAACTAAATAATTGATAAAATTCTTTTTGGGAAATGGGGTCGTACTTGTGATCATGGCACTGGGCACACTCCACGGTGAGACCCATAAATGCCGTCGAAAATGTTTTGACGCGATCCAGCACGTAGGTCACTCGATATTCCTCATCAATCACACCCACTTCTTGAGTGATTTTATGATTGCGATTAAAACCGGTAGCCAATTTATTTTCGTAGGTGGGATTCTCAAAAAGGTCTCCCGCCACCTGTTGTTTGACAAAGTCGTCGTATGGCATGTCACGATTAAATGATTCGATCACCCAATCACGCCAGGGCCACATGCTGCGCTCGATGTCATCCTGGTAGCCGTGGGAGTCTGCATAGCGAGCGATATCCATCCATTCACTAGCGAGGCGCTCTCCATAACTGGCTTCCGCTAGAAAATTGTCCACCACAGTTTCGTACGCAGTATCACTTTCGTCTTCAATAAATTGATCTATTTCGGCCAGGGTAGGAGGGATGCCCCGCAGATCGAATGACAACCGGCGGATTAATTTTTCTTTGGAGGCACGCGGGGAAGGTTTTAGACCTTCTTCTCGCAACCGATTTAGAATAAAATGATCTATTTCGTTGCTGGCATTTTTCGATCTAATTTTTGGCAAGGCTATTTTTACCGGCGGTGTAAAAGACCAGTGATTTTTCCACTCGGCCCCTTGCTCTACCCATTTTTTCAGAATTGCGATGTCGCGAGCAGTGAGTTTGAGATTGGATTCGGGAGGAGGCATCATCATCTCGGGATCGTCGCTGAGGATACGGTTTACCAAAAGACTTCTCGATGCATCGCCGGGCAAGATAGCGTAGCGTCGATCTGCCGAGTCGAGCATGGCAAAGGCTCCCTCTTCGGTATCAAAACGTAAACCTGCCTCCCGGGTGTTTTCATCTGGGCCATGGCAGGCATAACAGCGATCCGATAGGATGGGGCGAACGTGAAAGTTGAAATCGATTTGGTCTGGGATAGCTGCCACGTCTCCGTCGGGTCCATCAGGCCCACAGGCTAGAAGGCCCAAAAGAAGAGCGCCGAAAATGAGTTTGATTACGTGCATGTGTGGATTCTCAATCTCAAGATACGGAAGAGCAGAGTAATTTTTCTCCCAATCTTATCCATCAAATGGATCTTGGACAGCAGAGAAGAGCCTCGTAGAATATTTCTTAATAAAAAGTAGATCAAATGCCTGACTATACAGATAAATGTCTTTTATTTGTTCTACAATCTATTAGTAAATGCATGAAAGCAAGTTAGGTGCCTTTGAGGAAGTTCTGCTTTTGCTGGTAGGCATACTTGACCAAGAG
>CAJQNM010000245.1 GCA_905479665.1 uncultured Saprospiraceae bacterium | reverse complement strand
CGGTCTGGAGTGAGCACGATGTATTCTCCAGGATCAAGTATACGCTGAGCTTCGATTTTCTCAACCTGACTTTGTGCATCTAGATTGGCCACAAACAGCGATGACAAAAGGATGGATTTTTGGGTAGGATTGTAAAGCTCAACGTAATCTGATCCACCACTTGCTGGATTGAACAGGATCTCATTGATGACTATCTCACCGCTCTCCGCAAGCTCTGGAATAGTAAAGGTGAATTGATCTGTGGTTAATTCTTCTCCTCGACAATCGAGCAAGTTTTCAAAAGTGAGAGTGTACTCCGGACCATGTTCTAGCCCCTCTTGCACAATCAAGATCAGCTCCTCATTTTGAGAGCCACCTGCCTGGAGCCCTGCGATCGGCAGGTTTCCGTTGTTTATCTCGACCATAGATATCATCAGGGCTGGCTCCAAACGCTTCGAAAACTCGATTTTAATCTGCTCGATGCTGGGTAAAATGGTCAATACCTCAAATGTGGAAAAAGAGTCTGGATCAAAGATGCTGTTTTCGGATCCCGGAGTGCCCCCAATCAATCCTTGGGAAGAGCCCCAATTGGTTTTTAAGGCACACGGATCTGCAGGGTTTATCATCTCCAGGGTCCACCCTCCATCATCTTTGGCCGCATTGTTATACCAGCTTGTCTCATAGGCTACAGCATGTATGATCATTCCAGTACTCCGTTGGATTAACTCAATTTCATCTCCGGAATTGGTAAGAGTAGGAAAGGACTCCAATGCGACCACATCACCATAGATTTCCAGTTCTTGCTGATCACTATCGTCCCCCAAGAGTACATATGATTTTGGAGCGATCGTAAATTTTGGCAATTCCAGATTTCTGGTGCCATTGACCAAGTTCACTTCGCTCAGATCGATCATCTCCTGGGTGCGATTATAAATTTCGAGAAACTCAACATCGGGGAGGCCAACACTGGGGTTTGGATCGGCCATGATTTCGGTGATCAATAGATCGTAAGGGTTAATCTGAGCCTGAAGACCATAGATCGACACGCTGAGCAGCAGGATGATTTTGCTAGACATACTCCTAAATTACATTTTCGTGCATTAGAGCTTATCTTTGCCGACTATTTGAAAAATAAAAAGACAAATTAGAATGAGACTTGCTGTGGTAGGAGCGACTGGTCTGGTCGGCGGAGTAATCCGAGAGGTGCTGGATGAAACGGATTTTCCTTTTGATGAGCTATATTTTGTGGCATCCCCACGCTCTATCGGTAAAACCATGACTTTTCAAGGAAAAGACTACACCATCATAGGCATGGAAGATGCCATTGCACTTAAGCCTGATATGGCCATATTTTCTGCAGGAGGGAGCACGTCTAAAGAGTGGGCACCCCGATTTGCAGAAGTAGGGACCATTGTGATCGACAATTCTTCCGCTTGGCGGATGGATCCAAGTAAAAAGCTGATTGTTCCTGAAATAAATGGCCATACCATCACGGCAGAAGATAAGATCATTGCCAATCCAAACTGCTCTACGATCCAGATGGTCGTAGCATTGGCCCCTATGCATCGGGCCTACGGAATTAAGCGCTTAGTAATCTCGACCTACCAAAGTTTTACGGGTACGGGAGTCAAAGCGGTGCGACAGTATGAGGCAGAACGAGATGGCCGTGAGGTTGAAGATCCGGCATATCCACACCCGATTTTCGAAAACTGTCTGCCGCATTGTGATGTTTTTCTAGACAATGGCTACACTCGTGAAGAGATGAAGCTCGTCCATGAGACGCGGAAGATCTTGCAAGATGATACGATTGCAATTACAGCCACAGCGGTGAGAGTACCTGTACATGGTGGGCACTCTGAGGCGGTCAATGTAGAGTTTCACAACCCTTTTGATTTGGATGAGGTCCGCCGTTTACTGCAAAACACTCCGGGCTTGATTTTAGAAGACGATATACAGCAAAATAAGTACCCAACACCTCGCCAGGCTAAGAATCGCAATGAGGTGTTTGTGGGCAGACTGCGCAGAGATGAGTCGCACGAAAACGCCTTAAATTTTTGGGTTGTGGCCGACAATTTACGCAAAGGCGCTGCCACAAATGCGGTTCAGATTGCTCAACAACTAGCCCAGCAGGTGGAGGCCTGACTTGCTTTCTAGAGCACTTCATTGTATCTTCTGACCCAATGATCTGCAGAACTACACAGGTAAAAGACGAAGTAAACTACACGGTATGCGAACGAGATTGGTTTTTTGGGGGACAAACGAAAAGAACGAAAAGATTCTGCTTGGACTGAGCCTCAATGATGAGGCGAACACGATTGATGTCACCATGTTTCCTGGAGAAAGTGTCTCCGAAGAATTTGCCGAGCAGTTTCGGCAAGAATGGCGACAAGGCAAAGAGATTCTCTTGCCAGATCCGCACACGACGCTGAGCAGACCGCTCAGCATCAGTGACTCCATCCTGCCGGAAGGCTTTAAAGTAGATCGGGAAGATATACTGAAACGAGCTCAGACCGAATGGCATTTTGTCGTCCTGTCTGGCAAGCTTTATCGAGCATACCACAGTGAGCTCGAGGACCTGCAAGAGCAAGTCGCTGGCCTCACAGGTTTTGACTCAGGGGTGTGGGAGGAGCTCAAAACTTTTTGGTCGAAAGTGCAGGAGCAAGCACGCGAGAAAAATCTTTTCCGTGATCATGCCAATCATATTCGCGACAATACCAATGCCCTTTTTGAAGACCTCAAGAAACTGCGTAAGCAAGTGGATGCAGAATTTCAAACGGCCTCTCAGCAACATCTGGCAAATTTTAAGGAGCAGCTGGACGGTTTGCAAAAAAAAGTCAACGATGGCTTGAGTCTCAATCCTGTATTTAAAGAACTCAAGGAAATCCAGAATAAGTTTAAAGACACCAAATTTACCGGGAGTCATAGGAAACAGATCTGGCGCCAGCTTGACGGTCTTTTTAAAGAAGTCAAGGAAAAGAAATTCGGTCCCGAATCAAATGAAAAGCAAAACGCCGATAGTCGATTGCAAAAGCGCTATGATGGTCTTTTGAGTGCCATCGGTCGGATGGAGAAATCGGTAGGCCGAGATCAGCAGGAGGTGACCTATCAGAAGGCAAAAGTCCAAGATGCGGATGGCAGCCTTGAGTCACAGCTGCGGGGTGCCAAGATCGGCATGATCGAGGAGCGGGTTCGTTCAAAGCAAGAAAAACTGGATGATATGATCCAGACCAAAGCGAAATTGGAAAAGCAGCTCGCAAAAAATGAGAGACGCAGGCAGGAAAAAAAGGAGCGCCAGGATATTGCGAAGGCTAAAAAAGACATCGAGGCTAAAATCGCTTCCGACATAAAATCGGCCGAGCAGGAACGAGAAAAATCTGGCGTTGCAGAAGCTATTCGGGCGGTCCAATCTGCCGCTGAGCCACTAGTCTTCGAATTGGAAGATACAATGGAAGACGTGGTCGACACCATTAAGGCAGTGGCCTCCGTGATTGAAGATAAGTTTGGCTCCTTTGTGGCTCAGATCAGTCAGGAAGAGGAATAAACCTATCCCTGAATGGCGGCGATACCGGGCAGTTCTTTGCCTTCGAGAAACTCGAGCATCGCGCCTCCGCCAGTCGAAACATGACTTACACTACTTCCTAGCTCAAGCATATTTATGGCTGCAACACTATCTCCACCTCCTACTAATGAAAAGGCTCCTGCTTTGGTGGCTGAGGCTACTGCCATGGCCACCCCTTTGGTCCCGTTGGCAAAGGCATCCATCTCGAAAACACCCATGGGGCCATTCCACAAGATGGTTTTGGCAGTAGCGATGATTTCCGAAAACTTAGCGATTGCCTCGGGACCGATATCAAGTCCCATCCATCCCTCTGGTATTTCGTGGCTTGCTACCGATTGATGCTCGGCATCTGCAGAAAACTCGTTTGCTGCTATACTATCAGCAGGTAGAAACAGCTCTACCCCAGCTGCAGCTGCTTTTGCAAGTAACTCTCTTGCCAGATCAAGCTTCTCCTCTTCGACCAGTGATTTTCCAACGCTGCCTCCTTGGGCCTTCACAAATGTGTAGGCCATGGCCCCGCCAATGATCAGGGCATTGACCGATTCCAGGAGTTTTTCAAGCAACAAGATTTTATCGGAAACCTTGGCTCCTCCTACGATTGCCACGAGTGGCTCTTCTGGATGGTTCAGTACGCGTTGAGCATTTGTGACTTCCTTTTCCATTAAAAAACCAAAAGACTTGGCTTCGGGTGCAAAGAAAGTAGCAACTGTCGTGGTCGAAGCGTGAGCCCGATGAGCGGAGCCGAAAGCATCATTGACATAGACATCGGCCAGATCTGCCAGCTGTTTTGCAAAACCCTGGTCCCCGTTTTTTTCTTCTGCGTAAAATCGTGTATTCTCCAACAACAAGACATCACCTCCTTTTAAATCGGCAACAGCCTGCTCGACCTCAGCACCTATCGTATCCTCCACAAACTGGACGGGTCTGCCCAGAAGTTGGGCAAGAGGCTCAACTACATGCTTCAGTGTGAAGCGATCTCTATCTATACTCCCATCTTCTTTCAGCTGTTTTCCGGGTCGTCCTAGGTGTGACATCAAGATGACCGCTCCGCCATCTTTGAGAATATGCTCGATCGTAGGAATGGCTGCTCGCAAGCGAGTGTCGTCAGTGACTGCGAAGTTATCATCAAGAGGCACGTTAAAATCGACTCGTACCAGCACTCTCTTTCCATTAAAATTCAGCTCCATTTGTGATGTCTAAGTTTAGACGCCAAAAATACTAAAGGGCACCTCTAATTACTCTGTTTGGAATGATAACGCAGGAATTTTTTTCAGATACGAGGCACCAAAAACGGAGTTTAGCAGGGCCAAGTGAGTATTTTGGTAAGGAAGTAGCTGGAAAAAAGAACAAGTTAGCAACCAAAGTAGGGTTCTTAGAGGTGCCCCAAAGATCGTGTAGTGGCGATTCTCTCTGTATCTTGCAGTATGCATATAGCACTGATCGCCCACGATGGTAAGAAAGCAGATCTGGTATCTTTTGTATTGCAAAACAAGGAGCTGGTGGAGAATGCTCAGATCTATACCACCGCGACCACGGGTACTCATATGGAGCGAGCCGGATTGGACGTCACGAAGGTACTATCAGGCCCGCAGGGAGGAGATGCACAGATAGCGGCTATGGTCGCAACGGGCAAAATTGACGTGGTTATCTTTTTTCGAGATCCACTGGATAAGCATCCTCATGAACCAGATGTGCAAATGTTAATGCGCTTGTGTGATGTACATAATGTACCCTTGGCAACAAATCCAGCAGGTGCCATGTTGATCCTCAAAGGAAAAAAAGGGTGTTGATTTCGTCATGACCAAAGAGGAGTTTAACCAGATATCTGCCGATATTCCCCGACAGCCGGGAGTCTACCGCTTCATAGATAAGGAGGAAAAGGTACTCTATGTGGGTAAGGCTAAGAATCTAAAGAATCGCATCACCTCCTACTTTACCAGCCAGAAACATCAAATGAACAAGACGCGCGTCATGGTGAAGCATGCGAGCCGGGTCGAATTTACCATTGTGGAAACGGAAAGTGACGCCTTTTTACTCGAAAACACGCTGATAAAGAAGTTTCAACCGCGCTACAATGTAAACCTCAAGGATGGAAAATCCTACACCTATGTCTGCATCAAAAAAGAGCGGTATCCGCGAGTCTTTTTCACGCGCAAAGTCGTTCGAGATGGATCTACTTACTTCGGACCATATACCTCAAAGTGGCGCACTGGCGTACTGCTCGACTTAATCAAAGATCTCTTTCCATTGCGGACCTGCAAGTACCATCTTTCACAGGAGAATATCGATGCCGGCAAGTTTAAAGTCTGTCTCGAATATCACATCAACAATTGTCTCGGCCCCTGTGAAAACCTTGAGCCGGAAGAGGACTATCTCGTGAAGGTAGATCAAGTCCGGAATATTCTTTCGGGAAATTTTAAACCAGTCAAAGAGCATCTATATCGGGAAATGAATGCAGCATCAGCCGGTCTTGATTTCGAAAAAGCGCAACGTTGGAAGAACAAACTAGTCGCCTTTGAAAACTACCAAAGCAAGTCTATGGTGGCGAATATCAATACGCGTGACCTGGATGTATTTTCGATCCAAGTAGAAGAGACCTATGCATTGGTGCACTATATGAAGGTGGTCAAAGGCGCCGTCATCAATACCTACATAGCCGAGTTGGAGACCAAGATCGTAGAGGAAGAAGAAGATCTCTTGGCCTTTGCGATACCCCGCATTCGCGAAAAATTTACCAGCATTGCTCCAGAACTTCTGGTGCCCAGAAAAATTGAGCTTGCCGATGAGTCATTGAGAATCACAGTGCCACAACGCGGTGACAAGAAGAAGTTGCTCGAGATGTCGAACAAAAATCTGACCTACTACGCCCTGCAGAAAAAGAAGGATGAGATTTCGCGTAAACAAAAGCAGACCTCATCAGAGCGTATTCTCAAAACGATGCAGGAAGACCTGCAGATGGATGCATTACCGTATCACATTGAGTGTTTTGATAATTCGAATATTCAGGGCACCCATCCGACTGCGGCATGCGTTGTCTTTAAGAATGCGAAGCCGGCCAAAGCTGATTATCGGCACTATAATATAAAGACAGTGGTGGGCGCCGATGATTATGCCTCGATGGAAGAGGTGGTCTTCCGTCGATATCGTCGACTCACGGAAGAAGGCGAGGACTTGCCTCAGTTGGTGATCATCGATGGAGGAAAAGGCCAGCTCAGTTCTGCGATGAAGGCTTTGGCAGTCTTAGGCTTGGAAGGAAAAATGGTTGTGATCGGGATAGCCAAACGACTGGAAGAAATATACTTTCCAGGAGATTCGATACCACTTTATATCAACAAGAAATCAGAGTCTCTAAAACTGATTCAGCAGTTGCGAAACGAGGCCCATCGATTTGCCGTTACTTTTCATCGATTGAAACGTTCCCAGGATTTTACCAGTACCGAACTATCGGACATTGCCGGAGTGGGAGTAAAAACGGCAGACAAACTGTTGCAGCATTTTAAATCTGTAAAGCGTATCCGTGAGGCCAGCGAACGCGAGATCAGGCAAATAGCTGGAGCGTCAGTAGCCAGAAAGCTGATCGATCATTTTTCCGAAAAATTGTGAATCCCAAAGGGGAAAGTGATTGCTAAAGGCCAAATTTTATTTGGTGAAGATTTTTTTTGAAAAAATATTTGCCTTGTCAGGCAGCTTTTTTGGAGTTGTTAAACTGAGGACATTGACACATTAAGAGTTTGTTAACCAACCGAAGTTTATCTTATATTCGCTCTCTTAAATGGAGCCCAAGAGGCTTTAACTGCTAATTTATTTTTCAACTCTCTATTGAAACAATTGATGTATGAAAAAATCTTTTGATTTAGGGCTGCTCAAGTCTTTGACTAGCCTACTGTTTCTGAGTGTACTGTGTGTACATCTTCAGGCACAGGCGCAGAACATATCGGGCGTCGTAAGTGATGCCGAAACAGGTGAGACCTTAATTGGGGCCACCGTTATTGTGAAAGGTTCCAGTACTGGAACTGTGACAGACATAGATGGGAGCTACACGCTACAAGCTAGCCCAGGAGATGTATTGGTTTTCTCTTTCACTGGATACAGTGGACAAGAAATAGGAGTAGGGACGAGCAACACCATTGATATTTCACTGGCGCAAGGTGTGGATATTGATGAGGTAGTAGTGACGGGTTACAGTACGCAGCGAAAACGAGACATCACCGGTGCGGTGGCGGTCATCGAAGCGGACGACATGAATCAGGTAACGGCATCTAGCTTTCTGCAAAAACTGGAAGGTAGAGCTGCTGGTCTCAACATTACGACTGGTGGAGCTCCTGGAGGGCGCTCGACAGTTCGAATTAGAGGAATCTCCTCTTTTGGAAACAATGATCCACTCTATGTGGTAGATGGTGTTCCCGTGGAGGATGGATTCTTTAACATGCTCAATCCAAATGATATTGAATCCATGCAAGTGCTCAAAGATGCCTCTTCTGCATCAATCTATGGAGCGCGTGCCAACATTGGAGTGATTATTGTGACCACCAAAAAAGGTCAGGCTGGTCGTCCCAAAGTGACTTACT
>CAJQNM010000244.1 GCA_905479665.1 uncultured Saprospiraceae bacterium | reverse complement strand
TAAGAGTGCCTGGAGTTCCTTCTTCGATTTTTGCTGGCTTGCTGACAGTCACTGCCTGATCTCCCTCGATCTCGGCATTGAGTAAGTCTGCTAATTCTGCTGCTGAAATATTCATTGATTTCAATTTATTCTGTATAAATGGTACACATAAGAAGGTGATCCTTTTCACATATATTGTGCGAAAATACAGGATAAGCTTGGCTAAAAAACTTAGGATCGGAACACGTGGCAGCAAATTGGCTTTGTGGCAGGCTCATACTGTGCAAACACATCTCCAGGCCCATGGTTTAGAAACCGCAATCCACGTGATAAAAACCCAGGGAGATCGGGTCCAAGATCTCTCTTTTGACAAACTTGAGGGCAAGGGATTCTTTACCAAGGAGATCGAAGAGCAGCTGCATGCAAGCCAAATAGACCTAGCCGTGCATTCGCTCAAAGATTTGCCTACGGAAAAAGATGAGCATTTGCAGATTGGTGCATTGACAGAACGGGCAAGTCCTTCTGACATTTTGATCGTAAATCGAGCTGCCGTCGTGGATGGAGGACCGCTATCTCTTAAACAGGGTGCCATAGTAGGTACATCATCGCTGCGCCGTAAATCCCAAATGGAATGGCTGAGGCCTGACGTCACTTGCATTGACCTACGAGGCAATGTACCGACACGAATCCGTAAGCTACGGGAAGGGGGCTATGATGCGATCATCCTGGCGCATGCCGGCATCATTCGTCTAGAGATCGATCTCAGTGAATTTCATACTTGGGTCTTCAGTCCACGAGAATTTGTACCCGCTGCTGGACAGGGCGTCGTGGCCTTGCAAATCAGAAGGGGTGACAAGACGACTGCGCAAGCGATATCGCACATTCATCAAACAAATGTGGCAAGGTGCAGTAATGTCGAGCGCAAGGTGCTGCAGCTCATGGATGGTGGTTGCCACGTGCCACTGGGCGTGTATTGTGAAGCAGATGCACTGGAAAATTATCACGTGTGGGCCGCCTGGCAGCCCCCCGACGAGAAGTTAAAACGCATCAAACTATCCTTGGGTACAACTCATGAGCTTGCTGAGCAGGTTGTTCATCTCCTTAAAAATTAGACCATTATGTTTTTGCTCTTTGATGTCTCTGCCAATGGCAAACCACGCAACTGGAAGGCGCATTTTACCGATACCTTCAGCTGGCCACGGATGATTCATCTGGCATGGTTGCTCTACGACAAGAAAGGTAATCTCACGGAGGAAAATGATTTCATAATCAAGCCAGAGGGGTTCGAGATCAGTCCAGCTTCTCTAAAAATGCACAAGCTCGATCAAGAGACGATCGACGAAAAAGGTGTGTCTACAGAGGTCGCCCTGGAGGCCATCAGACCTGCGATCGAGCAGGCCATCTACAGTTTTTCATTCAATATGCAGTATAATGAAAACGTACTACTGGCCGAATTTTATCGCAAAAACATGACCCACAAACTGTCTCAAACCGAGCGCTACTGCTTGATGCGTGAGAGTACATTCTTCTGTAAAATTCCCAATCGGGGTGGTGGCTATAAATGGCCTACTCTTCAACAATTGCACCAACATATATACAATGTAGGCTTTGATGGTGCTGGAAATGCAGTACAAGACATCACTGCTTTGTCCCGCTGCTTCAATAAGTTGTTGAGTATGGGCGAACTCGATGATTTATTTTAATCGAGGTCAGTATGGATAAGTCAGTATTCATAAGTCGAAATTTGCGGGATGACAGCCCGATGCAAAAGCTGCAGGAACACGGCTACCAGATACATGGCGAGAGCTTGATTGAGATCAGTCCTGTTTCTTTTGATCTTCGACATGGTGGCAAGTGGATTTTCTTTTACAGTCAGCACGGGGTTGAGGCATACCTAAAAACCGCTGATATTGAACCCAAGAATGCCCATCTCGTGGCGGCATTTGGCCCTAAGACAGCACTAGGCTTACAAAAAAGAAATATTCCAGTGGCCTTTATCGGAAACGGACACGCTGCACCCACAGCACGTGCTTTCTCCAAGCTGGCTGCTGGTGAGGCCGTCGTATTTGCGCGAGCCAAACAGAGCATGAGATCCGTCCAGAAAGCGCTCGGCGATGTCATAGAGGCCATTGATTTGGTCGTCTACAATAATGTCGGAAAAACTGAACCAAAAATACCTGCTGCCCGGGTTCTCGTATTCACCAGTCCCCTTAATGTCCGCACCTACCTCGACCATCACAACATAAGTACATCCCAACTCGTGATTGCCATTGGGCCTAGCACGGCCCGGACGCTCCATGAGCGCGGTCACCGAGAAGTCATCATTCCCGATAGACCAGCAGAAGAAGAGATTGTAAAGCTTATCTTGACCCGCTCAAATGAGATCGCATGATCAAGCACCTACTCATTCGCAATTATGCCATCATCGAGGAGGCCGACATTGAATTTTCGGACCATCTCAACATTATTACGGGAGAGACGGGTTCGGGCAAGTCAATCTTACTCGGAGCATTGGATTTAATACTAGGTCAACGCGCTGACAGCAAAGCAATTTGGGACAAAGATGCCAAGTGCATAGTGGAAGCCACCTTCACCCTTCTCTCTGATGAAGTACAGGCTATCCTTGAGGGCGAGGGATTTGACCCCGCTTCAGAATTGATCATACGTCGTGAGCTCTCATCGAGCGGAAAGTCTCGGGCATTTATCAATGACGAGCTCGCAAACTTAAAGCAGATACGGGCAGTCTGCAGCCATTTGGTAGATCTGCACCAGCAATTTGAAAACCTAGGCATCAACAATCCTGTGGTGCAGATGCAAATTGTGGACTCGATTGCCGGAACCACTGCGCTGGTCAAGACCTACCAGAAAAATCATCGTGCATGGTCATCCGGCCGAAAAAAATTGTCAGGTGCGCAGGAAGCGAAAAGCCAGATGATCAAAGAGCGTGACTATCTAGAATTCCAGCTTCACGAGCTTTCGGAGATAGCCCTCGACCTAGAGCAAGACACCAACCTGGAATACCGAATCTCAGAATTATCTACTGTCGATGATATCCGCACGCTGGTTGAAGAGACGGAGTACCTACTTGATGGGAACGACGAGTCGGTCCTGGTCCAACTAGGTCGCTTGCAAGCAAAATTTGAAGTGCACGCTGAACACAGTGCACTGACCGGCATACCTGATCGACTGGAATCGGTCTTGATCGAGCTTAGAGACATTGGTGCCTCGTTGCAAGATGCAACAGGTGACCTTGCCATCGACCCGGCACAGCTTGAATTGATGCAAGAGCGACTAGACCAATTGAATCGCCTCATGCATAAACATCAAGCCACCAGTGTCACAGGTTTGGTAGACATTGCCGAAGAAATGCAGCGTAGATTGGCATCTATGGAAGAGATGGATGAGCAAATCCTGACATTGGAGCAAGAGATTTCACGTTTGGAAAAATCAATGGCGACTCAGGCCTCTGCGATTACAAAAAAACGTAAGAAGGCCTTGCCTGCTTTTGAAAAATCTGTCGACAAATTACTCTCTGAGCTGCGCATGATTGATGCTCACTTTAAGATAAACCTCACGCCACTCGACAATTACAACGCCAGCGGAAAAGATCAGATAGATTTTCGCTTTGCTGCAAATAAAGGGGGTGCATTTCTTGCCCTGCGCGATACTGCTAGTGGCGGCGAACTATCAAGAATATCACTGGTGATAAAATCCCTCATCGCTGAAAAAATAAAATTGCCCACTCTCATTTTCGATGAGATCGATAGCG
>CAJQNM010000243.1 GCA_905479665.1 uncultured Saprospiraceae bacterium | reverse complement strand
AAATAAACAAAGAAATAACAAGCAAGACTCATCACCTTTACGAACCCAAGCCGGCATATCGCATGGCTCAATCAGGAGGTTGGGGTTCCCCTAACATGAGGCTGGCTGGGGCCAATCACCCCAATGGTGTTCTTTTCAATTTCTTTATAAAAGATCTTAAAGAAGATAGCAAGGTTACTTTAGAGATTCAAGATCCATCTGGCAAGTTGATTCAGACATTTGACAATAAGACAAAAGTCAAGAAGCAAAAACTGGAAGTTAAAGAAGATAAGAACAGTTTTGTCTGGGACATGAGGCATCCAGGTTTCAAAGAATTTCCAGGCATGGTGCTATACTCATCACCAAATCGTGGTCCGCGGGCAGTGCCCGGAGATTACAAAGCTCGTTTGGTGCGCGTTGATGATACATCAGAAATTGATTTTTCCGTGATTGCGGATCCCAGATTGGAAACCACACAAGATGAATATCAAAAGCAATTTGATTTTCTCATCAAGGTGCGCGACAAAGTAAGCGAGGCTCATCAAGCCATGATTGATATGGCGGACATAAAAAAAGATTTTACCTATTTAAAATCTAAAATGGACAAGGAAGAGCATAAAGACATGCTTGCCAAAATTGACGAGCTGACCGAAAAACTTACTACGCTTGAGAATACAATACACGAAACCCAAAATAAGAGTTTTCAAGATCCGCTCAATTATGGAATTAAGATAAATAACCGGCTGGCTTTCCTGATGGCCGATCAGCAACGCGGCGACTACCCTCCGACCGACCAGGCCGATGAATTTCGTCAGGAGATTTCCGCAGAACTCGATACGGAATTAGCCAAGGTGAACGATATTTTCGAAAATGAAATACCCCTGCTCAATAAGCAAATCATTGAGCAAGGGATTTCTATTTTACAGATTAAGAAGAAGGTACTTAAACCCTGATTCAGATTTCGAGATAGCGAGAGCTCTACCAGATATCAGATATGAGACGCTAGTATCTAGACTTGGTCGGAAATTCTTGAGACAGCAGGAGGGAATCCGCTGCTATCGGCTCCTTGAACTTTGACCCATTGAACTTTGAACTAACTGAACCTTGAACCCATTTCCCCTCTAGCAACAAGTAGGTCCGCAGCATGCTGCATCCTTCGGCTTTTTCGCAAAAACCGTCACACTAAATATTCCCAATTTTGCATCGCGATATATTACCTGTTCCTCTGCACTCAGAAATTGATCAATAATATCTTGAGGAATTTCAATCTGGCGCTTTTTTTGAATTTCTATCTGCTCAAAACCGCTATCCTTAATAACCTGTAGATATTCATCAAGAGGGATAGACCCACTCACACATCCGGCATACATTTCTGCCTGCTCTTTCAGTTCTGTAGGAATGGAGCCTTCCACAACCACATCCGAAATACTAAAGTGACCACCAGGTTTTAATATGCGAAATGTTTCGGCATAGGCTTTTGCTTTATCAGGCACTAAATTGAGGACACAATTACTCACGACCACATCAGCAATATCATTCTTGAGGGGCATGTCGTCAATGTCGCCTTTGATAAACTCCACATTCTCAAAGCCAAGCGTGACTGTGTTTTTACGTGCCAAATCCAACATCTCCTGGGTAAAGTCCAAGCCAATCACCCGGCCACTCGCACCAGCCTCTTTGCGCGCAATAAATACATCATTTCCCGCACCCGAACCTAGATCAACGACCGTGTCGCCCACTTCAATTTTTGCAAATTTTGTAGGGAGACCACATCCGAGATTAAGATCCGCATCTTTCACATAGCCTTCTTGCGTCTCATACGAATCTCCGATAAATGAGTAGTCTGTACATCCGGCATCTGTGCCACAGCACGCCCCTCCCGGAGTATTCTCGACGGCAATCGAGGCGTATTTATCACGTACCATTTCTTTGAGTTGGGTGTCTGTCTTTACTTCTTTCATTTTAGCAACAGTTTAAAGGGCACCTCTAATAACTCTGTTTGGAATGATCGCGTTGTAATTTTTTCCAGATACGAGGCGCCAAAAACGGATTTTAGCCGGGCTAAATGAGTATTTTGGCAACAAAGTAGCTGGGAAAAAGAACAAGCGAACAACCAAAGTAGGGTTTTTAGAGGTGTCCTAAATTATTAATTAGTCCCTGCAGTAGCTGCAGACATTTCGATACATTTTTTTCATCAAGGCAATAGCATATCCTGGGGCCATCAATGGAGCCCTTGATTAATCCTCCATCACGCAGTGCCTTCAGGTGTTGAGAAATGGTCGATTGCGACAAAGGCAGCTCTGCCACAATATCATTGCAAATGCAGCCCTTATGACTAACCAAATAACGCAAGATGGCAATCCGTGCTGGATGACAAACTGCCTTGGCTAAACGCGCCAGTTCTATATCTGGCTGATCAAATTGTTGTGTTTTTGCAAATGCCATTTTTCAATCGTATATCGCAAATATACGATAAATGAATTAGCATGCAACAAGAAATAAGATCTTAGACGTCAGTCATAAGACGCTAGACCAACTCCAATGCCCCAACATCCCCTTTTCTCTTGAACTCTTGAACCCGTTTAAACCTTGCCCCCCCTTTTGAACCTTGAACCCTTCGAACCCCTATGAACCTCTCTCAACAATCCTTACCTTCGCAATCAAAGGAGAAGTACCCATGTCAGGACATAATAAATGGTCGAAGATCAAGCGCAAGAAAGGAGTCGCTGATGCCAAACGCTCAAAAGAGTTTAGTCGAGTCATCAAAGAAATTAGCGTGGCTGTACGGGAGGGGGATTCTGGAGATCCGGACTTCAATCCCAGATTGCGTGTTGCCCTCAACAATGCCAAGGGGGTCAATATGCCCAAGGAAAATATAGAGCGTGCCATTAAGAAAGCACTTGATTCTGGCGGAGAGGCATTCCTCCAACCTACTTACGAAGGGTATGGCCCGGGAGGTATCGCCATCTTTGTCGAGTGCACCACTGACAATCTGAATCGAACGGTCTCCAGTGTCCGTGCCACATTTAATAAGAAAGGAGGAAATATGGCCACTTCTGGATCTGTAGATTTCCTGTTTGAACGCAAGGGAATTTTCTTGCTCGACGCAGATGGCCATGATCCAGAAGAATTGGAGCTTGAGTTGATCGATGGAGGAGCAGAAGATATTGAAGTCGATGAAGAGCTAAAAGAGATCGCCGTAACGGTCGCTTTTGAAGACTTTGGCAACATGCAGAAAAAGCTCGACGACATGAGTATTGAGCCAAAAAGCGCAACCCTAGAGCGCATCCCAACTACGACCACCGCTCTTGATGTGTCTGATTCCCGCAAGGTGATCCACCTTGTAGAGGGGCTCGAAGAAGATGATGATGTTGTGCAGGTATTTCACAATTTAGAAATGACTGACGAACTTGTGGAAGCATTGGAGAACGAAGAAGACTAGTGTAAGACCCATTGATATCGCAAAAAACAATTGACGACATTTTTAATGCCGCGCGTGTAGACGAGGTGGTCGATGATTTTGTCAAACTCAAGAAACGCGGCATCAATATGATAGGTCTCTGCCCGTTTCATGATGAAAAAACCCCTTCTTTTACAGTATCTCCTACCCGGAATATTTACAAGTGTTTCGGTTGCGGCAGAGGAGGGAATGCCGTAAATTTTCTCATGGAGCACGAAGGTCTGACCTATCCTGAAGCACTGCGCAACCTGGCCCATCGCTACAAAATAGAGATTGAGGAGACCGGTCGATCAGACGAATACGAGGAGCTGAAGTCGGCCCGCGAGAGCATGCAGATCATCAATGACTTTGCATCTGCACATTATTACCGAGAGCTCTTCCATACCGATCTGGGCAAAAGTGTGGGCCTAAATTACTTTAAGGAGCGAGGTGTCTTGCGCAAAACCATCGAACAGTTTGAGCTGGGATATGCTTCTCCCAAAGGAGATGAATTGACACGCCAGGCGATCGATTCTGGATATAATATTGAGCTGCTGAGACAGCTTGGATTGACCAATAAAAATGACCGCGATTTCTTTTTCGATCGAGTCATATTTCCGATTCATAATGTAACTGGAAAAGTGGTAGCCTTCGCCGGCAGGCAGCTCTCTAAGACCAAGAAGGGCCCGAAGTACATTAACTCAAAGGAGTCAGATCTCTACCACAAGAGCAAAGTACTATACGGAATGCATCTCGCCAAGACAGCAATCCGCAAAGAGGACGAGTGCATTCTGGTGGAGGGCTACACCGATGTGATCTCGCTGGTGCAGTCGAGCATCGAGCACGTGGTCGCCTCGTCGGGTACTGCCCTCACCATCGAGCAGATCAAGTTGATCAAACGTTACAGCCCCAATATCCTTATGCTCTACGACGGCGATCCTGCTGGGATAAAAGCTGCCATACGAGGGGTTGACTTAGTGCTGGCTCAAGACATGAATGTACAGCTGGTGATGTTGCCCCATGGAGAGGATCCTGACTCCTATGTCAACAAGGTTGGAACAACGGCATTTAGAGATTTCCTGAAGACCGAAGCGACAGACATTGTCCACTT
>CAJQNM010000242.1 GCA_905479665.1 uncultured Saprospiraceae bacterium | reverse complement strand
CACAGGAGCCAGTGGCTTTGTGGGAAGCTATATCGTACGCTACCTCTCATCTCTGGGATTTTCCCAGGTCAGTGCCTGTAGAAGAGCGAATAGTGATCTGAGTCTGGTACCAGAAGGTAACGATGCAATTCGCTGGGTAGATTTTGATTTACAAGATGTGGACAGCATCCGTACACAGGTTGAGCAGAATGACTATGTCATCCATGCTGCGGCCCTGATCTCCTTTGATCGCAAAGATGCTCATGAATTATTTCGCAATAATGTGGAAGGCACTGCCAATTTAGTCAACGCAGCAATCGATCATGGTGTTAAGAAGCTGGTCTATATTTCTTCGATAGCTGTTTTTGGCCGCAAGCCACATTCTCCCATGATCGATGAAGGTACCGAGTGGCAGGAAAATCGACTCACCTCAAATTATGCCCGGTCAAAATATCTGGCAGAAATGGAAGTATGGCGTGGTCACTATGAGGGTGTACCAAGTATCATCCTGAACCCCAGCTTAATCTTTGGTGGAGGTTTTTGGAACAAAGGAAGCATCGAGATGGTCTCAATTATCGACAAGGGACTTCTCTTCTATCCAGTTGGCGGCACCGGTATCGTAGATGTCCGTGATGTAGCTAGGGCTGCTCTAGTGGGTTTGGTCAGTTCACTCTCGGGCGAACGTATGATTCTCAATGGAGGCAACATATCCTATCGCACGGTTTTTGATTTGATCAGCCAGCACCTCTCCGTAAAGGCACCATCGATTGCGGCAAATTCCTTTTTACGCACCCTATGGAGCATATGCACTACACTCGCCTCTGCCGCGGGAAAGCGTAGCAATGTCAGTCGCGAAACGATCGCATCTACCAGCAAGACATTCGAATTTCAGAATGAGAAATCAGTGGCAGCCCTGCAGATCGAGTATCAATCTCCGGAGCAAATTATTGCCGATATGTGTGCAGCCTACCTGAAGAGCAAAGGAGAGGACAAGCACTTTGGGGTCTTGCCCTTAATCAATTTAGAATCGCTATTTCGCAAGACCTTTCCTTAATTTTCTGGTTTTGAGATCTGAATGTATGCTCGTCAGAAAGCATATGAATCTGAGTTGCTAGGCTTGGTCCAATTCTACTAGGTAAATCAATGGGAAATCACTAATTTGAAGGCACTCAGGATTCTCCACAAATTTGTACCACCGTGCACTAAGGCACTTTAAAATATGACCAATGGCTACTCCATCAAAAAACATTCGAAACATTGTATTACTTGGTCATTCCGGTAGTGGCAAGACGACTTTCATTGAAACCATGCTCTTTGAATCCCAAGCACTGACGCGCATGGGCACCGTCGAAGAAGGGACTACGACCTCCGATTTCACCAACATCGAAAAAGAAAAGGGCAATTCAATATTTTCTTCACTGATGCATGTGAAATGGAGAGATAATAAAATCAATATTATCGATACTCCGGGTTCTGATGATTTTGTGGGTGAGGTTGTGTCCTCACTTAAAGTGGCTGACACGGCCGTCTTACTAGTCAATGCCAAATCTGGTGTTGAGGTAGGTACTGAATTGGTGTGGGAATATGTTGAAAAATATCAGACTCCCGCTCTCTTTGTGGTCAACCAACTCGACCACGAGAAAGCAGATTTTGCGACCTCCCTCGATCAGCTGAAATCTAGATTTGGCTCACGTATTCTCCCCATCCAGTATCCTCTCAACGCTGGCACAGGTTTCAACACCATCGTTGATGCGCTCCGTATGGTGATGTATGTCTTTCCTGAAGAGGGAGGAAAACCGAAGAAAGAAGATATTCCGGAAAGTGAAATAGGTCGTGCACAGGAAATGCATAACCTGCTGGTCGAAGCTGCCGCGGAAAATGATGAAGCACTGATGGAGCAGTTTTTCGAGCAAGGTTCGCTCACCGAAGAAGAACTGGCCAAGGGTCTTAGAATTGCATTGGCTCAGCAAGAAATACTACCAGTATTTTGTGCCAGTGCGACCTCGAATATGGGCAGTGGACGCATCATGGGTTTTCTCAATGATATTGCTCCGTCGCCGGCAGATCGGCCTCCCGCAAAATTGGAAAACGACGGAGAGCTGGCATGCGACTCCACAAAAGACACCAACATATTTATCTATAAAACGCTTTCCGAACCACGGGTTGGAAATGTCAGCTATTTTAAAGTTTACTCGGGCAGTCTCAAAGCAGGCGATGAGCTCTACAACGAGCGCACATCCAGCACCGAACGCATTAATCAGATTTTCTTCGCCAATGGTAAGAATCGAGATCATGCCGAGCAACTTTCTGCCGGAGATCTTGGTGTTTGTGTCAAGCTCAAAGATTCACATACGAACGACTCCCTGGGTCCCAAGGGCCGCGGAAAAGATATAGAGAAAATTCATTTTCCGGAGCCCCGCATCCGTGCGGCCGTATCCCCGCCGAGCAAGGCAGATATGGAAAAACTGGTCAAGGCGCTGCACGGCATCCAAAATGAAGACCCCACACTCATTGTGGAGCAGTCACCAGAATTGCGCCAAACCATCTTGCATGGCCAGGGACAACTGCATCTGGATATCATTAAATATCGGCTGCAAAAAACCCAGAATATCGAAATGAATTTTGAAAAACCGCGCATCTCCTATCGGGAAACGATCACTGCGTCAGCCAACGATTCTTACCGGCACAAAAAGCAGAGTGGAGGCTCAGGCCAATTTGCCGAGGTCTATATGCGGATCGAGCCTTATCACGATGGTATGGCTCCACCAGATGATCTCAATGTGCGCAGCACGGATGAAATTGAGCTGCCATGGGGAGGCAAGTTGGTCTTTTTATGGTGCATCGTTGGTGGATCTATCGATACTAAGTTTTCCAATGCCATTAAAAAAGGTGTTATGCAAAAGATGGAAGAGGGACCACTCACTGGTTCACCCTGCTTGGATATTCGTGTCGCGATCTATGATGGGAAAATGCATCCAGTTGACTCAAATGACATGGCATTCCAGCTTGCTGGCACAATGGTCTTCAAAATTGCTTTTCAGCAAGCACGGCCACAACTGATGGAGCCTATTTACGACCTAGAGATACTCTGTTCGGGTGAGGTGATGGGTGACGTAATGGGTGACCTGCAGACGCGTCGCGCCATGATTTTGGGTATGGGAGCCGAAGGTCACTACCAAAAAATCAAAGCAAAGGCGCCCCTAGCAGAATTGTACCAATATTCCAGTGCGCTACGTTCCTTGACACAGGGACGAGCAAAATTCACTCGCACATTTAATGAGTATCAAGCAGTGCCTGCTGAGATTCAGAAACAACTGGTAGAATCGCACCAGGAAGAGTTGCGGGAAGCGTAAGGGAGAGGTCGAGATTTTGAGAGGTGCGCAAACACCAGACATCTGGTCAAAAAAAATTTAACTATTTTTTTACAACGAAACTGGCTTTAGAATCACATCGGCCCGCCTATTCTTTAGTCGCCCAATCAGCTCCTTGTTGCTAAAGGTCGGATCATTCTCTCCAAAACTCTTAATCTCGATCGCTTCCTCTAGGATGAGATTTTGCAGCAGTTTTTCAAAAACGGACTGCGATCGCATTTGGGAGAGATACTGATTGAATTCCTGGCTTCCGATATTATCTGTATGGCTTTGAATGATGATTTCATACTGCTCGATGCGATCAAAACTCTCCAACCACTCCTGCAACTCAATCTCTTGCTCGATATCAATATAATAGCTCCCTCCACCAAAATAGATGCTTTTGATGTGGATGTGAGCCGTGTCATGCTCCTGCGCCCCAAGAGACTGTGAAGTCATAAACAGAAAAACCAGCAAGCCTAGGTTTCTAAGCATTTTAGAATTTAAGCATTACAATTTGCATTTGATTCAGTTTAACATATGTAGGCAATCACATCGGTTATGTTAGTTAATTTTGATTTGATTTTGTCTCTCAGACAAAGCGCAGAACGCAGCCAGGGCTCAGAGCCCTGTCGAGGCTCTGTAATGAAGTATGAGACCAAAAGGAATCAAAATTATTGACAAAAATTGATGTGAATGCCTACAAAGAATGCAGCGTATGCGAATAGGTTTTGATGCCAAGCGACTTTATCACAACCAGACAGGCCTGGGTGTGTATAGCAGACTACTGGTACAAACCCTGAGATCACTCGATGCTGAGTTTGACCCCGTGCTATTTTCGAAGGCGATTGGTAAGAGTCCCCATGCTTCTACTTTTAGCGAGGTATCTTCCATCGAAGGATCAGGTCTACTCTGGCGTCGACGAGGCATCGTGCGAGACATAGTCGCGAGTGGCTGCCAAGTGTATCATGGGTTGAGTCACGAATTACCTTGGGGTATCGAGCGCGTCGGGGTTCCTACTGTAGTCACGATTCACGATTTGGTTTTTGAGCGTGATCCCAAACTTTATCCATGGATAGATCGCAAAATTTACCGCGAAAAATGGAAGCATAGCACTCGTGTTGCCGATCTAGTCGTATGTGTAAGTGACCATACGCGCCAGGATCTGATCGAGCTCTACCATACCTCTGCTGAAAAAATCAGAGTAGTGGCACCCATGCATGATCCACACTTTGAGCTCGCAGCAGATCCTGGTATGCAAGATCAAATCAGAAAAAAATACAGTCTCCCGGAAAACTACTTTCTCTATGTTGGTTCCGTCACCAGACGTAAGAACCTACTCAGCATTTTGCGAGCAATGCACTCTTTGGCCCCTTCAGATCGGATCCCACTAGTTGTGATCGGATCCGGTGGAAAATATTTGCACGAGTGCCGAGCTGCCATGCAGAGTTTTCGCTTAGAGCAGGAAGTCACCTTTTGTCAGGAAGTGCCAAACGTGGAGCTCCCGCCTTTTTACCAAATGGCCACCGCCCTCATTTATCCTTCCTTTTACGAGGGCTTTGGGATACCCGTGATCGAGTCGCTCTTCTGTCATTCGCCGGTGATCACATCGCGATCAAGCAGTCTGCCAGAGGCTGCCGGTCCTGGTGCGATACTCGTTGATCCAGCAGATGTACATGAACTGGCAGACGCCATGCGACGTCTCGCTAGTGACGAAGAGCTGCAAAAAAGCCTTGCAGTGTTAGGACATGACTACGTGAAGCGATACAGCAATACTGAGTTGGGGCAGCAGATTCTTAAGATTTATCGGGATCTTTTGGCTTTTTGAAAAACTCGTTGGCCCCTGTTTTGTTACCTTTGCGCAAATTTTAACCAATCTAAAGAATGAGTCAAGTAACTGAAAAACTAGCTTACAAAGTAAAGGACATAAGCCTCGCAGGATGGGGTCGTTTGGAAATGGAACTAGCTGAGGCAGAAATGCCTGGCCTCATGTCCCTGCGTGAGCAGTATGGCGAAACCAAACCACTCGCTGGCGCGCGTATTGCAGGTTGTCTGCACATGACCATCCAGACTGCCGTCTTGATCGAAACGCTCGTAGAGCTTGGTGCAGAGGTAAGTTGGTCTTCTTGCAATATATTTTCAACCCAGGATCACGCAGCAGCCGCGATTGCTGATGCGGGCGTACCCGTCTTTGCCTGGAAAGGAATGAATGAAGAAGAATTTGATTGGTGCATCGAGCAGACCCTTTTTGCTTTTTCTGATGAG
>CAJQNM010000241.1 GCA_905479665.1 uncultured Saprospiraceae bacterium | reverse complement strand
TCTACATTATTTCGGCGGTTTTATCTGCGCTTGCCACCACATACGAGATGCTGGTAATGGCACGAATGTTGGGCGGAATGGCCTTTGGTGCAGCGTTGATTTTGGCACCTCTTTACATCGGTGAAACAACTCCCGCTAAGTTGAGGGGAAGGATGGTGTCTATCCAGCAACTGAATATTGTATTGGGTTTTTCCGTTTCTTATTTTTCAAACTACCTTTTTCTGAATGCCTATCAAAACGGAAATTTCCTTACGGAAGAAAATGTCTGGCGTTGGATGTTGGGCATAGAAGCAGTACCTGCCATATTGTACTTTGTGTTCTTGTTTTTTGTGCCCAAAAGTCCCAGATGGCTCATGTACCAGGGCAAAGTAGAGGAGGCAGTACCGACGCTGAAAAGACTTTTTGGATCAGAAAGGGCCGAAAAGGAAAAGGCCGTTATCGAACATCAGATCAAATCCGAGTCACAAAAGGCAAAGCTCGGTATCGGGTTCCTCTTTAAACCAGAAGCGCGTCTAATTCTAATTATCGGCTTGGTTTTGGCCGTAACCCAGCAAATCACTGGGGTAAATGCGATATTTTTCTACGCTACAACCATTTTCGAGCAGTCGGGGGTTGGAACCAATGCCGCCTTTTCTCAGGCTATTTACGTTGGTCTAATCAACGTTGTTTTCACCATTCTTGCTATTTTATTTATTGACAAGCTGGGCCGGAAGCCATTGTTATTAATAGGACTCTTGGGTATTGCGATCAGTATGGGAATGACCAGTTACGGATTTTATAAGGCTACCTATTCAATCACCAATGAAACACTGGCTCTCTTCGATGAAAATGCAGAAGTTAAGGATAAATTGACTACGCTTCGGGAGTTGGATTTTGCGAATGATGTAGCTTTTAAGAAGGAAGTGAGAAGCACCATAGGGAACCAACTGTTTAGCAAATACGAAAGTGAAATTTTGTTTTCCAGCGTTGACATGAACCCCTATATTGTATTGTTTGGAATCCTGGGATTCGTCGCGTCATTTGCTTTCTCACTTGGACCGGTGATGTGGGTTTTGTTTTCAGAAATTTTCCCTGCTAAGATTAGGGGTGCTGCTATTGCCTTTTTTGGTTTCATCAATTCCCTCACAAGCACATTGGTGCAATTTCTTTTTCCTTGGGAGTTGACCAACCTTGGCAATACGGCATCGTACTTGGTATTTTCGGGTTTTGCCATCCTAGGCTTCTTGATGATTGCTAAATGGCTTCCTGAGACCAAAGGAAGATCACTGGAACAGCTAGAAAAAGACCTTATTCGCTCATGAAGGTGCAAAATCCCATCCTAAAAGGGTTTAATCCAGATCCTTCCATTATTCGAGTGGGTGATGATTACTACATCGCTACCTCTACTTTCGAGTGGTTCCCCGGTGTACAGATACACCACTCGAAGGACCTTGTGAATTGGACATTGGTGAAGCGTCCTTTGGAGCGGAAATCACAGCTAGACTTAGTTGGAGTTCCTGACAGTTGCGGAGTTTGGGCACCTTGCCTTTCCTATCACGATGGCACGTTTTACCTGGTTTACAGCAACGTAAAATCCTTTGATGGCACTTGGAAAGACACACCCAATTATTTGGTTACCACCAATGATATTCTTGGAGACTGGTGCGAACCTACATTCCTTGATTCAAGAGGGTTTGATGCTTCTCTTTTCCATGACGATGACGGACGAAAATGGTATCTCACGCTAGTGGTAGATCATCGGAAGGGAAGGCTTTTTGGAGGTATTGAAATTCAGGAATTCGACCCTCAAATCAAATCTCTTATCGGCCCTAGTTGTGGGATTTTTAATGGAACATCCCTCGACTGCACGGAAGGGCCACGCCTCTACAAGAAAGACGGCTTCTATTATTTAATCACGGCTGAAGGAGGAACGGAATACAACCACGCCGTGACCATAGCTCGATCATCCAAGATTACCGGTTCCTATGAGATACACCCGCAAAATCCTCTGGTTTCTTGCAAAGACAATCCGAAACATCCACTCCAAAAGTGTGGCCATGGCGATTTAGTGCAGGCGCCGAATGGCGATTGGTATATTGTTTTCCTGGTAAGTAGACCATTGACGGAGCGAGGCAGATGTGTACTTGGGAGAGAAACGGCCATAGAAAAGATAAGTTGGCCGGAAGGCGGTTGGCCACGACTGGAAGCAGGAGGCAGACTCCCTCGCTTAACATTTGATGTGGAAGGCACAAGAGATGAGCAGTTCAATGCATCCTATTTTGACGATTTTGATAGAACTGATCTTGACATCCATTTTCAAAGTCTGCGGGTACCCATGGATAACTGGATGAGCCTCACAGCACGTCCAGGATACCTTCGATTGAAAGGTAGAGAGTCGCTAAGTTCGTTTCATCATCAGAGCATGATCGCACGAAGGGTACAACACTTCAATATCGAAGTTTCGACCAAAATTGACTTTCACCCTACTACTTTCCAGCAAATGGCAGGCTTGGTTTTTTACTACAACACCGGTCATTTTCACTACCTCCACATATCGAAGAACAAGGAAGGTAAGCGCATTCTATATGTCATTT
>CAJQNM010000240.1 GCA_905479665.1 uncultured Saprospiraceae bacterium | reverse complement strand
TCCTGTCTGTTGGCGCGCCGTATGGTGGAACGTGGCGTGCGATTCATCAATATCTATCGAAGCGGTTGGGATGCGCATTCCGATGTGGAAGGCAACGTTCGTGGCGGGGCGGCGGTAACCGACCAGGCCTGTGCGGCTTTGGTCAGCGATCTGAAGCAGCGAGGCATGCTGGACGAGACACTGGTGATTTGGGGTGGCGAGTTTGGGCGAACTCCAATGGTGGAAACCAATCCGTCGCTCGGCCGTACCCGCGGGCGGGACCATCATCCACAGGCGTTCACCGTGTGGATGGCGGGTGGTGGCATTAAAGGTGGAATCAGCTATGGAGAGACCGACGAAATAGGGTACTACGGGATCAAGGATCGCGTACATCTGCATGATATGCAAGCCACGATACTTGATCGCTTGGGCATGGATCACGAAAAGTTTACCTATCGCTTTCAAGGCAGGGACTTTCGCCTTACTGATGTGGCCGGGCGTGTCGTCAAAGACATTTTGGTCTAGTAGACCTCACCACCTCTCTTGCCGTTTTTACAACCGGCGGTCCGTAATAGAATCAATCCCGGTCGAATAGCCATAGACGGACAGTAGAAAGTACAGAACCTCGTTACGCTCGGAATTAACTTCAACAATGTTGTCGAGATGTACGCTACTCAAATAAATGTGCTTTGTTTCTGGATCCGCGGTTATTCCCTCTGGTATGAAGTCGGCCTCGACCGTAGATTCAATGACCTACTACACTGGGCACAGACCCCTGATAGCCGTGATCTTCACCCTACCGTTACACCCTTGAGATGAAGAATAGACCAATCAATGATAGCTAAGACCTCATGCTACCAGATTTAAGACTAATCGTAGTTAGGAGGGAAACTCCTTGCCTGGATCAGACTCCAGTCAGGTCAAAGCTCGGAGACCGGGAAATAATCCGTAGATTAATCCAGCTTTTGAGAACTCATTAAAAATAGATTAGGTGGATTGGATAGGTAGGTTTCATCCTGTATTTGTGCATTTGCCCATTGGCATGCTCATACTGGCGGCAATTTTTCAGCTGTTCAGAGGAAAACGTGAGGAATGGAAAGGGGTCATTGGCTTCACATTAATGATTGCCTTCGGTGGTGCTGTGCTGGCGTGTGTTGCCGGCTGGATACAGGCCAATGAAGGTGGGTATGAGGGCCGCAGTCTTTTTATACATCGTTGGGGTGGAATCGCCATTGCCATTGTCACTCTGCTATTGTGGATGTGGCAGCGATCTGAAAAAAGTGACAAATACCGATCCCTTGTGTACCTAGCTGTATTGGGTGGGCTCACTTATGTGGGGCATCAGGGCGGCAACATGACTCACGGACCGGACTGGACCGTCGAAAAAGCTCCATCATGGATGCAAAGTCTTGCCGGTTATGATGGTCGACCGACCCATGTTGCATACGACGACCCCGATTCTGTCCAGATCTATCATGATTTAATCAAACCACTTATAGACCAAAAATGTGCCACCTGCCATAATCAATACCTCACGAAGGGTGGTCTAGATACCAGCACCGATAGCACATTTGCCGAAGGGGGTCGCAACGGCGATGTACTCGGATCTGCCTCCGAAAGTGAACTTTATCGTCGCGTCACTATGGATCCACTCTCGCGCAAGTTCATGCCGCCCAAGGGTGAAGGTCTCAGCTATCAAGATGTAAAACTGCTGGGTTGGTGGCTGGACAACGGAGCTGAATTTGATAAAACAGTGGCGATGGTAGAACATCCCAAAGAAATTCAGAAAATCTTACTGGACCGCTATGGATTAGATACCAAGCCAAAGACCTTTTTAGAAAAAACCAAAGTGGCTCAAGTGGCCGATGAAACCATGGCTAAATTGCAAAATTTGGGCTTTGGTGTTAACCAGCTCGCCCAGGATAATAATTTCCTTGATGTGCGGTGGCGACATGTAGATACTCTGGATGTAAACGATGCTATTCCAGCACTAAATGAAGTCGCAGCACAAGTGGCCTGGCTAGATCTAAGTCGAGCCGGAGTGACGGATCAATCTCTCGAGACACTTGGAGCATTTAAAAATATGGTGCGCCTAAAACTGGACAACAACGATATTTCTGATTCGGGTGTGAGCCACCTTGCTGCATTAAAGAATTTGGAATCACTGAATCTCTACAAGACCCAGGTCTCTGATGCGAGTATCGATGATCTAAGCAAACTGAAGGGATTGAAGCGCATTTATTTATGGCTTTCGCAAGTTACTCCTGATGGGAAGGCTTCGCTTGAATCTGCCAATGAGGATCTTGACGTAAATTTGGGTATCAGCGAGAACGGATAGGGTTCTGTCACTATTCTATCCACACTCCGTTCTGCATGACGCGATACACCTTGCGCAGTATCTCAATACTGTCTAGCGGATTTCCATCTACGATGAGCAAATCAGCAATTTTACCTGAAGTTATACTTCCTAATTTTTCATCAACCCTGAAAAATTGTGCGTTGCGAGAAGTGGCGGCCACGATAATATCAGCCGCTGGAATTCCTGCCTCTGCCCAGAGTTCCATCTCGTTATGGTAAGCTCCATCTACTTTGTCATAGGGGGAGTAGGTGTGTGAGCCAACGACCAAATTCACCCCCTTTTCGTGGAGCATTTGGGTGTAGTTCATCATGCCAGCAAAACCACTGACACGGACAGTATCGTTTTTCTCCTTCCCAAATCGATATTCAAAAGCACCGAGGGTTGGGCAAACATACGTGCCACGATCGGCTAATAATTCTGCAAGTTTGTTGGCTTGATCACTTTGTTGATCTATCTCACTCCACATGAGGTAGCGACCATCTCGGCGTGCACTATTGTCCGCAAGAATCTGTTGCCGATAGGTTTCTGCCTGAGGCTTTGGAATCAAATTACTCCCTAGTGAAGTGATGTGTTCGATGCCATCCAAGCCCAGATCAATCGCCTGATAAATGTCGGTGATCTCAAGATGTGCAGTCACGGGTATACCCAGCTCATCTGCGGTTTCACATACCTGTTTGATAATGGCTGGCGTGCAGCGAAAATAGATCTTGATTGCTGAAGCCCCAGTATTGGCAAAAAGGCGCACATTCTGATCAGCCTCTAGTGGATCACGCACGATCACAGAATTTTTTGGATAGGCCGGAGTGCCCATATCAAAGTGCGGTCCAGTGAGAAATAATCTAGGCAGATGCTGGCCAGATGCCCGCACATTATTGTACGACTCGATCCAGGCACCAGGGTCTCGCAATGAGGTAATGCCCTGACGCAAAAAACTATTTACAATTTTATTATTGAGATGAAAATGCGCATCAAATAGTCCAGGCAACACACTCATGCCACGACCATCAAACATCTCATAGCCCTGTGGTATTTCCACATCGTTCTGGTCACCCACATCCACAATCAACATCTGATCGACCAGCACGGTACCATTTTCGATCACCGGTCCACCAGTACCATCGATGATACGCACATTCGTTATGGCTATTTTACTTGTGCCCTGCGAGATGGCTGTGAGATTTACAGGAGTAATTGGTCCCTGGGCAAGTGCCAACGATGCCACTCCAAGCAAAAGAGCGAGGATAATAATTAATCTGTGCATCTCAGAAAGATAATTGAATTGATTCATACTTTGATCTCTTTAGGCGCAGACTACTCAATATTGGGCTTTTTCCAATTTTCTATACCCAACACTTAGTCGATTTCATTCTTAGCGTGCAGAGGTCATCTAATATTCCGAATATTCTTGAAAGAGCTATATATTTGGTTTTCAATCACTTAACGTGAGAACCGCATCTAATATTCCGAATATTAGCGCATGCAAAAACAAAATTGGATTATTTTTAGGAGCATAAAAAGCCACTCGTGATGAAAAGAATACCAGAGCCAGAACTGATGACTGACGAAGAGCAGGTGAGAGCTTACGGCCAGGCTAATTTTTCTGATTCAAACACTGCGTTTGTCGAATATATATCAAATCGGCATCCCAATTTCAGCGGTCATATTTTAGATGTTGGTTGCGGTCCTGCCGATGTGGATCTGTTGCTGGCCACAAAGATGCCTCTTGCAAATATCCTCGCCATAGATGGCTCGGAACAAATGCTCTCCGCTGCTGGTGCCAAAATCAAGGACCTTGGTCTCTCGGAGCGAATCCACTTACAAAAAGTACAAATTCCAGACAACTCCTTGCCACTCCACGTACATGATTTAATTCTGACCAAAGATCTTCTGCACCATCTTCCCGATCCGATGATTTTTTGGCGCGAAGCAGAAAGACTGGCCAGCCCGCAAACCACTATTTATTTAATGGATTTATTTCGGCCACCCACTGTGGAAGAAGCCCGAAGAATAGTGGCCATGTCAAGCGGGACCTCGCCGCAAGTATTACAGATTGATTTTTACAATTCTTTACTGGCGGCATACACCGTAAATGAAATAACCGAACAACTCGAGCACACCCCGTTTCAATATGAAATTGAAATGATCGGAGCGCGGCATTTTATTGTGTGTTGTACTTTGATTGGGGATTAGGTGACTGGGTGATTGGGGGATTGGGTGACTGGGGGATAGGGTGACTGGGTGACTGGGGGATTGGGGGGATTAATAGGACAAACGTAAATTATTTAGCTCTGCTACCAGCTCCACTATATGCTCCGGTTCGGTGCTATAGTTGGTGATGCAAGCCCGTAGCGATGGCATGCCTTGTATTGCGTAACTGGAGATCCAAGAACGCCCCGATGCGACCACTTCTTGGGCAATTTGCAACGCGAAATTGGGATCGTCTCGATACTTGGGATCAGTAAAACAAACTACTGGAAACTCACTTTTATTGGTGATCACCCAGCCCTCTTCCTTTAATCTATCGCGCAGCAATTTGCCCATGGCCGTCTGGTGGTCGATGACCTGTCGGTAGCCTTCCCAACCAAAAACCAGCAACGACAGATACACTTTCAGGCCGATGAATCGTCGGGACCACTGCATGGAGTGGGTGAATGCATCGGTCATCTGTAGATCTTTGCCCTCCTTCGGCATGTAGTCCGTGGAGATTCGAAAAGTCTGCCCGAGGATATTGCCATGACGAGTGAAGAACATACCCGTGCCCATCGGTACAGACATCCACTTGTGTGCATCAAAAGTGATCGAATCTGCCCGTTCGATTCCCTGGAGCAATGGTTTTAATTCCTCACTAAAGATGGCTGCGCCTCCGTATGCCGCATCGGCGTGAAACCAAATGTTGTACTCCTCAGCAAGCTCGCTGATTTTCTGTAGATCATCGATGGCAGCTACTCCAGTGGTGCCGGCAGTACCTACGATCATGAACGGCAATCTACCCTCCGCAAGATCACTGGCTATTTGCTCCTGAAGGATATCTGTTCGCAAACATAGTCGGTCATCCACAGGTATACTGCACACAGCTTTGCTACCCAGTCCACATGCCCTCGCTGCCTTGTGCACAGAATGATGTGCTTCATCAGAGCAGTACACACGGGGCATCCCACCCAGACCCTGCAAACCCGTTTCGGCAAAGTCCCTAAAGGTATGGCTCAAAGCACAGAGCATACCCGTATGGTTTGCTTCCGCACCGGCCGTGGTGAAGACTCCATCGACCGTACCGGTATAGCCAAACTTTTTACCGAGTGATTCAATCACATGGCGCTCTGCTTCTGCAGCAAAAGGTGCATGACTCCAGGCAGCCATTTGCGGATTGTAGGCTGCCGTAATCAGGTCAGCCAGTATACCCGCAAAATTTGACCTTGGATTGTACAAGCCAAAATACTTCGGATGGGTGGTATGCACAGTAAATTCTTCAATTGCTGAGACTACTTTTTTTATGGCTTGCTCACAATTCAAAGGTTTGGAAAAGTCGTGTTGTGCAATGGTCCTGATGTGCTGATGATCGAGTGTAGGTGAAACACCATGAGTCTCCGCTTCTTTTCGAAAAGTCTCTATCCTCGCAAGTGTCA
>CAJQNM010000239.1 GCA_905479665.1 uncultured Saprospiraceae bacterium | reverse complement strand
TTCAGTCTTTGGTAAGTTTCTGTCAATCACATTTACCGGACGTCGATCCAGATTGGGCCGCTGCCCAAGCGCAATATCAAGCTGGAAATTGGGAAAATGCCTTATCTATTGCAAAGCCACTCTTGCAAAATGCGCGATACCGCAACATCAGCTCCGAGATTGCAATGCTCACCGGAGACTGCCATTTAGAGCTCGGAGACATAAATCAAGCCCTAGAAAAATACTTCTTTGCACTGGAAGTGATAGACGCTGACCAGGAGATACAAAGAGCTGCAGCCCTCAACAAAATCGGTAATGCGTACAATGAGGTGCGGTGGTCTAATGAAGCCATTCCTTATCTCGATTCCGCATGGACGATGCGTAGCAACCTGCTCGGACCCACCCATCTGGAAGTCTCTCATGTCCTGAACAATCTAGGCATCACGTATACGGACATGGGTGATTATGCCCAGGCAGAGGAGTACCATCGCGAAGCATTGGCTATACGCCGTGGGTCAGGAGAGGACCAATTTACCGCCCAAAGCCAGAACAATCTCGGGCTTTGTTTGATGCGGCAGGGCAAGCTGGTCGAGGCATTGGCAAGATTTGGGGATGCTATGGCCGCCTACCAGAGACAATTTGCTCCGATCAAACTGGCCGATACCTATCTGAATCAGGGCAACGCGTATTCCACCTGGTCTATCCTTTGGGAAGACAGCCTTCCCCCCTCATCAGAGCCAAGTCTAGTCCTGGCTCAGCGATACTATCAGAAAGCCCTCCGCATCTACCAGACACAAGACCATGCCGAAAGGTGGGAGGCCACCTGCATCAATAATCTAGGCAATACAGCCAGTGCGCAGGGAGATTTTCAACTGGCCGAAAAACACCACCAGAGTGCCTTGTACCTGAGACGAAAGCATTTGCCCAAGGGACATCCAGAGATTGCAGACACCTATTTTAATTTGGGACTGAGCAGCTATATGCAAGGGCTAGGCGGAAATAGTCTGCCGTACTTCGATTCTTGCATCGCACTCACTGGGTACCAGCAAGAAGAACATACTTTTGACTATGTGACGGACAACCAGACACTATTGTACGGACTCTATCACAAAGGACAGATCTATTCCGAACAATACGCCTCGACTGCAGACCCCAATGACCTGCTTGCCAGCCTTTCACATTTCAATCAAATAGACGCACTGTTGGAGTACCTTTTCACCCGCTATGAATCAGTCGCTGCCAAGATGGGTCTAGCAGAGATCTGTCACAGCATTTACGAAGAGGCCCTCCAGGTTGTGACTTTGCTCTACGAGCATACCCAGGAAGAGAGATACGCTCATCGGGCATTCTACTTTGCCGAAAAGAGTAAGGGCCTCATATTACTGGAGGGCCTGAATCGTGATGCGATAGAGTCTTTCCATAACATCCCGAAAAGCACCATCTTCAAATTGCAAGAACTGGAGCAGAATATCTCTGAGGTAGAGAAAGCTCTCTTCCTGCGACTGGATCGAGGCGGGGCAACCTCTATTGCATCGCTGCGCCGAGATCTTTTTAGCACCAAACAGGAGCTGCAGCTTAAAGTCGACGAAATCGCTTCTCGCTATCCAGATTTCTACAAACTCAAGTATCGGGTAGATCCTCCCACCATACCTCGATTGCAAAGAAACTTACTCAAGGAGGATCAATCCCTCTTGAGTTATTTCATGGGCACCACTCATCTTTGGGTCTTTTTGATCAGTCGTGATGTCTTTGAATTGAAACGACTCCCAATATCCGGGCAAGTCGATGAAGTGCTGGGGACCTTCCTTAATGCAATCAATGGCTTTACCACATCAGCGAGTACCGATGTAGATGAATTAAACTCAGATTATGTCGCTGCTGCCCGCTACCTGCATGACCTCTTAGTGCTTCCGGTTTCTCAGCAATTGCAACAACGTCTGATCATCATTCCAGATGGGCTGCTCAACTTTATTCCTTTCGATGCCCTCCTGACCAAACCTGTGATTGATCAATCGCTATTTCGAGATCACCCGTATTTGGTCAACGATCACAGCATCAGCTACAACTATTCAGTGCGGCTTTGGGAAGAAATGTGGGCAAATACCAATGTCTCTCGGTCCCACTCATACCTGGGGCTTGCTCCTTCCTTTGCGGGGGGAGAAGAGGGTGTCGAATTGCCTCCACTACGGCATAATCAGACCGAAGTCAAACTCGTGCAAGAAACAATGGATGGTGACATTTTTCTTGCGGATGCTGCAAGCAAAAAAACGTTTTTGCGAGAGTTGCCAGAGCATGATATCATCCATCTGGCTACGCATGGCATGGCACATCCAGATAGCGATCAGCTCTCATTTCTTGCATTCACCCGGCAGGATGACGAGACGGTCGATGATAGCAGACTATACGTCAGCGAGATCTATAGCCTACGAGTGCCAGCCGATATCGTAGTGCTGAGCGCCTGTGAGACAGCAGCCGGTCAACTCTTCCTGGGGGAGGGCATCGCAAGCTTGGCACGGAGCTTTTCATATGCCGGTGCCAAAAGTCTGGTTTCCACTCGCTGGAATGTCAATGATAAAAACACCCAACTTCTGGTGGATCAATTCTTCAAAAATCTCGAAACAGGATCGCCCAAAGACATTGCCTTGCAAAAATCGATCTCTCAATTTATTCAGTCCTCCAATCACTTTAATGCGCACCCCTTTTTTTGGTCGGCCTTTATAGCGCAGGGCAATATGGAGTCGATCACAGTGTCGCAGAGTCTGCGGTGGAGATACATGCCATGGTTTACATTGGCATTGATCTCATCGGTATTCATATATAGAATTCTTCGTACTAGAAAACAGACCTGACAATCACTTGGGCCAAAGAATATGATTTTCCAACAATCTCAATTTGTGGATTAGTCACCTCACTAATCAGTGGAAAACCAGCTGTGAAACTGACGCTATTTCGAACATTCATGGCATACTGTACACTGGCAAATGCAAACAAAAATTCGGTTGTTTTAAGCAAACCTGACTGATCACTGTACTCTGATGGCTTAAAGGAAAGGCTGTATGAGAGCCCAGGATAAATAATTATTTTCTTGTTTTTACTCATATGCACTAGATAAAAACTGGTCGTGGACGTATATAGCGGTTTTGCAAAAGCCAGCTGAGATGTACTTTCGGACTTAAAGGGTAGGGCAGCTTGTAGCTGAGCGCCGAAAAAATAAAATACATTGTTTGAAATGGGTCGGTAGTATGTCAAACCAATATCGGCAATATCGCGAGCTTGCAATTGTTCTCGTTTAAAGTCGTCGTTCACGGTCGATCGTAAATAACCACCCGTCAATACAAGTTCTGGAATTCTTACAAAGGGCTTAAATCTCATGCTTATGCCAATATGGCTTAACCCTGCAAAGGTGGTATCGACAGAAGGATTGCTGCGAAATTTCTGGCTCTCCGTTTCCTTGTTGCCAAAAACCCGAAACGGAGAACTTGAAGCCACCTCATCCAACCGGCTGCGGGTGTAGCGCACCTTTAGACCAATATTAAATCGGCCCGAATAGGAGATGCCGTGGAGAGCAGTGACCTCACTAGTCCAGTTGGTGTTGCGGATGCGATTAGACACCGGAGAATTATTGCCATTTTCATGAAAAGCAATCCAGTACGACGCCAGCGTGCTATTAAATAACACCTCTGTCTGGCCACTCTTTAAAACTGTTGATACGCCACTCCCGACAATAAAATTCTGTTGGATCGTATCCAGCCCCGGAGACGAATATTTAAACTTTTGAGCAAACAGCGATTGAATACTGACAGTAAAGAGAAAAAAGAACAACAGCTTTTTCATTTTCTTTCGGTTTAATCAGATTTTTTTCCAGACCAGGTTATTTTCTCACCCTCGGTACCTTCAGCACAGTACGCTATGCACTGTCCTATCCCGTGCAGCATCGTTGAGTTCGTCAGTACTAACTCAATGTCTTCACTGAGGTGTCCTCCTCCTATTTTGTATTTCTCATGTACGATCTCTCCGCGCAACTTGTCGCCATCGATGACCAGATTCTTAATTTCGAGAATTTCTCGATCTCTGCTCTTGGGTGGCCAAATCTGCATTCTTGCCACTGGTTTATTTACTATATCAATATGCAAGACTCCGTCAAAGATTAAATCAGGTGCATTCTCATAGTGATACTTTATTTCCCAATCACCAGCCCAGCCCGTCGCGACACTAGGTTTTTCTTCTAGAGAGGTCTTTTGGGAATAATAACCAAAACCCGCTAGTAGCAAAAGAATCCCAATCAATATGGCAATGCCTCGGCGAGAAATCATTCGTTTCGGCATTTGGGAGCTCCATCTTCCACTGTGCTCAGTTGCATCAGTACCAGTTGTTGTCCAGTCTGCAATGAGGTGAGAAGCATATAAGCTCGCGGCTCACCTCCAGTGCCCGCAGCACTGCAATCTCCCAATCCTCCTGCTGTCCAGCTAGTGCCATCTGTCGCAGCAGCAAATGTTGCAGCATCAATAAACATGCCACTGAAAGATTCTACATCAAGTCCTTTTGAGGTGCGGTCTATTTGAATCAGGATCTTATTATTGGCTTTATCGATCGACCCCGAAATGGGATTTGTATTGGTATTGCTGCGTTGCGGTTGATCGAGACAGCCCGTAAGTAACTCGCGGCTACCAGCCAAAAAATGATCAGGGTCCATTGTCACTTTTTCAGGATCTCCTTGTTTCCATGGCCGCAATTCTTTGAGCTCGTTACACTCCTCATCACGCAGAGGTACGAACCATACACAGTAATTGCGATCGTACGGAGAAATCCAGGCATTGGTCACATTAAGTGGTGGGTTTACCGTCGGGATAGGTACAATCACAATCGGAATCGGGGGCACCACCAATGCTCCACTCAAATAAAGTTGATCCAAATCTTGCACCTGTAACCCACGTATGGGAATAAAGCTTTCACTGCAATCAGGGTCGTCAACAAATAGCGGGACTTCATTGTCAAAATCAATATTCTCTGGCAAGGTCACGACGAGCCCACCCAAGTCATTCTCAAAAGTTGTTTCACTCACCTGGAGTCTGCGACTTGATCCATTGTCTGGCCGAGTATCGAAAAATACTCTTCGATTACGCATGAATTCTACAGGATTGGATTTAAGCAAGACCTGCTGGCCGGGTATCGCCTGTGTGCCATTTGCTACG
>CAJQNM010000238.1 GCA_905479665.1 uncultured Saprospiraceae bacterium | reverse complement strand
CAAAATAGACTCATTTTATGAAGATGGCACTTTTCGGAGTGCGCTCAACATTTATTTTAGCGCTCGCCAGATTTTGCGAACTTATCTTACTTTGTCCAGATGAAAGGCTATGATGAAAGAAACGCATACATAAAAGAGACTCTCTAGATGGAAATTCGAATTATTGAATCTGTTGTTGCGATAGCAATTTATATTGCATTGCGATTTGCCGTAAGTAAGTCTATCGATCAGACGGTAGAAAGGCAAATAATGCAAAAAACCAGAGGGAAGATCATCAAAAAGGCGTTCAAATTCCTCTTACTTTTGGTGCTTCTTGTCTTTGCTATGATCGTATGGGGAGTGAGACAGTCCGATTTGATTGTTTTCATCAGTTCTGTCCTAGCTGTCGTGGGAATCGCACTGTTCGCTCAATGGTCCGTTTTGTCGAATATCACTTCAGGAATATTAATATTTTTTAACCACCCGGTCAAGTTGGATGATACGATAAGCATCATTGATAAGGACTTCCAGATTGAAGGAAGAGTGAGTGATATTGGTCTTTTCTTCATCATACTCAAAACAAACGAAGGAGAGCAAGTAACTGTGCCGAACAGCGTGTTTATTCAAAAAATGATTAAAAAGAAGACCGATCAATGATTTTGGCACGATTCGGTGACAATTGATCTGGCTGGTCCCGGCCGGGGCAGTCGGTATCCTGTACCTCGAGCCGCGAGATTAGCTTTTGCACCTCTTCTGCTTCTTTAACAGATTACCTCAAATCAACTTTCTATCCTTTTCTGTAAAAGGTAAAAAGTCTATTTCTAAATAGCCGCCACTGGCATTGTCGTCGGCAACTATTTGAGGCTTTCCTTTGATGAGTTCAATGGAATTTCGATGGATGTGTCCGGTGAAAATGCCCAATAGATTGGGTGCGTCAAAAACTTCTTTATGAAAATTAAGTGTTGTTTGGGTATGTCCGCTTTCTGGCCATTTGGGACGCCTTTCTATGTTGAAGCTCGGATCGGTGGCTGCCCCCCAATTCGGATTTCCACATCCAAAAGAAATTTTCTTGCCCGGCGCATACATGGGAATATGAATTAATAAAACCAATGGAATCCCGGTAGCCACTTCTTCTTTAAAAAATGTCAATTGCTCTTTACTAATTTGATAGGTAGAATTATCAATGGCCAAGAACCGAACGCCTTTGAGATCGTAAGCCGCCATTAATGGGTGATTACCCTGATATAATGGCAGCAATCGCTTTTCAATCCACGTATCACGCAGGGTCTCCATGGTGCCTTCCATGCCTTCGTAATGCCAGTCATGATTTCCCGCTGTATAGATATAGGGGATATTTATTTCTTTCAATTTTGCGAGCACCCATTCGATGGCCGCCTCTGAGGGGAAACTAAAAATATCGCCAATCAATGTGATCACATCGGCATTTACTTCTTTTGCAAACTCCAGCGCTTGTTCAAAAGCCTCTTCCGGATTTGTTTCAACACCCGTCTGAAAATGGACGGTTTGGTTATAGGCCTTTGCCATTCTCGAGCTATATTCTTGGTATGGAATTCCTCTATGGTCATCTTTAAACAAATGCGTATCAGCAATATGAACCACCTTTATTGACTCACGAATGACCTCTGAATAGAAGAACACTTTGTGTTGGTCTATGGTGGCACAGACCTTGAGCGGCTTCTTTGCTGCTCGGTTGATTGTATGAGCACGAGAACTGGTCGTGAGCCCAAGGCCCGCAAGGGCTGTGGTCGTTCTTCTAAAAAATGATCTACGTTTCATTAAGTGGTTATTTCCATAAATATATGTGTATTAAGATGCTTCATCTGCATGCTGACATCACATAGGGAATACAAATATATTAGAGAAATATATATGTTAAAAAAGGCATTGCAGTGCAGCATATTGTTGCTAAATTGGACGCGGTAGATATTCTACCAGACCGAACGAACGCACCAAACGTGACCAAATGACGCCTACACCGGGTGATATCCTGTGGGGACCCATGTCTGATTCCTCAGACCAGCGGCCATTGTGCCTCGTCGATGAGTTTTCTCCCGTCCAATACTTTTCATGTAATGCAACTCCCTCCGCTGGGCTTGCACTCACGGACGACTATACCAAATGAATAATTATGAAAGATTCTACTCTAAGTCGTAGTATGACAACCCCAATTGAAAAAAGTGGCACTCGCTTTAGATGCCCGAGCAGATTGATCCGCATGGCCTGTATCGTCGGTCTTATTGGATTTTTCTCCTCGTCCCCGCGCATGGCCATGGCCCAAGAAGGGTGCCTTCCTGGTTACGAGCAGCTCACTTTTACCTTTGATATGAAGCAGGTGATTGAGGCAATTGAATATGTACCTGGTGCAGGGTTCTTGCCTAATCAGGACATTATGGTCTCGCTTGATGGCGATGGCATTCTCGATTTAACAGCCACAAAAAGTGTGGTCAGTGTGGTGGCATCACCAGATGGAGTACCGGGGCATTTTGACGTCACATTTGAGTATGTGGTAGGTTTTCCTCCGCTCGGGGTAGGCATAACGCAAATGATCGACTTCATAATTGCTTCGGCAAATGTCAGCTTTCAATTCGGAATGTTTTTCCGCGACTTTACGGTGACAGACAATATGCTTGCCACATTTGGTGATGGATTTTTGGGAGTGGTGACCCCTCCCAGCCTGATAGGTGCAGGAGATCGTCCTGCGGACCCTAGCTATACTGGCATTGAGCCCAACACCTGGCTAAACATTCCGGGAATACATGCTCCCGTCAGTATCACAGACCCTGCAGATGTTTTTTCAGGTGGTGGAGTTGATGTGGCTACATCGTTGACATACAGAACTACCGTCCGCATCGACGCCGACCAACTTCCATTTTATCCCATTACAAACTACTTTACGGCTGAAGGTGCCACGGACGCAGGCCTCAGGATGGCCTTGGAGGATTTGTGTCTCTTTGATTTGGATTTTGACATCGAGATCCCCATCCCTTTAGTAGATACGATCAATATTAATGTTGATCTGGGCTGTCTTATTCCGTTGGGAACGATAGATCGGACTTTCTCTGCAAGAGACTTCATCACTTTTAGAGATGCTTGTGCCAGTGGGAGCGTCGTCATCTCTGCTCCTGCGATTGCTTCGACCAAGGAGTTTACGGAGATCACGCCGTGGCTTGATGACAGCACACGGGTTTCTTTTGATATTAAGGTGGCCAACGTCGGAGGCGACACCCTCATGAATTTCATTTTGTCAGATAATCTTATGACAGGATTGGATGGCGCATTCGGTCGATTGGTAGACCTGGAGGTGCTGCACGGATTCCCGATGGCCGATATGCTACCTGGTGAAAATGCCTCATATGGTGGTGGCAGCGCGAATCTGCTTGATGGCACCGGACGCTTGCTTCCGGGTGAGAGTTTTATCGTCCGGGTAACCGCAATAATTGACCCTGCATCTAAGGCCAGCGCTCAACCCTTCACCAATCAAGCAATGGTGGTTGCAACCGTAGATGCTGTGAATGCACTTTCTCCGACTGTTTCTGATCTCACTGACAGCGGATCAGATCCAACGGGCTTCAATCCTGGTGCTCCCGGGGCAACAGCAAATAGTCACGACGACCCTACTCCTTTTACCACTTTTGGTGAATTGACACTGACCAAGCAAATATTGTCGGCTGTAGATGCAACGAGTGCCACACCCGGCAATTTCGATGTCATGTATGAGTTTATTCTTACAAATTCTGGACCAGATCAATTGATTAACATCAGCCTGATCGAGAATTTCCAAGAGCAGTACGGGATTGCATTTGTTGAGATTGTCGGGGCACCAGCTATTACCTCATCTACAGCGACTTCTGACCCCTCATTGGCAACGAGTCCTGTCTTTAATGGTGGCATCGGAAATAATATATTCACTGGGACTGATGGTATTTTAGATCCAGGCGATTCCATTACTGTGCAGTTGACAGCGGAGGTTGATGTCAGTGAATTCACAAAATTGACATCGCGCAATCAGGCTTTGGTTTCCGGCATCGATATTAATTTTCCTGGGATTCCGGTAGAGGATGCATCGGATGAGGGCCTAGGAGGAGGACCTAACGATCCTACCGGCATGATCGGAATACCGCAGCTGGGAGTATCGAAAATGGTCACTCAGGTCTTGTCAGAGGGATCCGACGATCCGACGACCTGCCAGGTAGAATACCTCTTAAAGGTCCGAAATAATGGAACTGATACGTTAGTGAATGTATCCCTCGAAGATCCATTGAGTACTCAGATCAATGGACTCCTGGATGCTGAGATTGTGATGGGCAGTTTCATTGGAAGTGCATACGTGATAGGAACCGAAGAAGCATTCGATGGAGATGCGGAACCCAATCTCTTTACCGGTGCGTCACTGGCTCCTGGTCAAGAACTACAAATCAAATTTGTAGCCACGTACGATAATTTTGCCGGCAATCTGGGACAATTTAATTCTGCGATCGGTCGAGCTGATGGACTTCAATCGATGACTATGGCGATCGATAGCTCAGAGAACGGCGCCGATCCTTCTGGAGACGATATCGACGGCGATGGTTCCACCAATACGCCTACACCGATGCCATCTTGTTCAAACGTATCTATTGCTAAGGCCTTCACGGGGGCTACTTTACAACACAATGGTAATTACATCGCAGATTTTGAAATCGTGGTCGCTAATGCTGGAAATGATACCCTCTCAGAGATGCATATTGTCGACGAGTTGACCAGTCAGTTCGGCTGCGTCTTTAAGGGCACAATCTCGAACACTTCAATAGAAACGGTATCTGGCGACGTGATCGCCTTACCAACGCTCAATCCCAATTTTAATGGATCTTCCAATACACTTGGAGATCTACTAGAAGGGGATGGATTAATCGGTCCAGGTGGGCAATTTAGGGTTCGTTTTTCAGCTGAGCTGGATCCCGATTGTCGGGCCGTAGACCGGTTGTCTAATCAAGTGACAGTAATTGCAACCTCCGCCAATAGTGGAGCGGAAGTGTCTGATCTATCAGACAGCGGACTCAACCCTTTGGATTCAAATGGAGGTGGAGGATTCAATGATCCAACATTGGTTCCGATCCCAGCAATTGGAGTGTCAAAACGGCTAGAAGCTTGTTATCCCGTCCCAGATGCCGACGGTGAGTTCTACGCCCACTTCCGCTATAAAATCCAAAACACTGGAAATGTGACCCTTGATAGTGTCGAGCTGGAAGATCCCATCTTCGATCAATTTGGCAGTGCGGCCCTGGAGGCAAATGTGGTACCAGGAAGTTTTGTTGGGGCATCTCTGGTCCCGGGTAGCTTTAATTCGACTTTTGATGGGACGGGTGCAGCTACACCCCAGGACTTGGGGCAAGGAGCAGATTTGTTAGATGGCAATGCCCTTCTTCTACCTGGTACATTCATCCAACTGGATGTGCTTGCTCGACTTGATGCTAGCGAAGTTCCATGGCCGGATACTCTGTTCAATAATGCTGTTGGATTTGCTACGGCTGCAGACACGACTAATGTGACTGTCATGGATAGCTCCGAAAACGACATTCAAGTGGATTTCTTGCTTTTAGCTGACGGAGCGGATCAAAATTTTGATTGGGATGTAAATACGCCCACGCCATTAAAGCCACTACCAGCGATAGGAGTGGCAAAACGGCAAATAGATTGCCAAGATGCTGGAGAGGAAAATGACGGTAATGTCATTGTGACCTTCGAGTACCTCATAGAGAATATTGGCAGTGCACCTTTGGCAAACATTCAATTGATAGAGGACTTTAGTGCCAATAAAAATCTCGGAGATGCCTTTGTGCGGGTGGTCGGTGATAGCAGTTCTGTCATGTACATAATGACCTCGGACAGTATAGGAATGGCTCCCGATATAGACCCGAATTTTGATGGTGCTCCTAACGATATAAATATTTTTGATGGAATCTCAGGCCTGCTTTACCCAGGAGATTCTCTGATCATAGTGGTAGCAGCTGAAGTAGATCCTAATGCGTTATTTGACTACCCCGCCGATCTTCCGATTGAGAATAGTGCACGTGCAGAAGGTGAGTACTCCTTGCAGGTGGTCGCAGATGAAAGTTATGCTGGAACAGATCCTTCCGGAGGAGATTCCGCTATCGTTGTGCATGCTCCGGCTCTTGGGTTACTTAAGCAAGTCATAGCTTACGAACCGGCAGCGAGTGGTGTGGTTGCAAATTTTGATGTCACCTATAAATACACATTGAGCAATGTAGGCACGGACAGCATATCCAATCTACAGATCGCTGATTCCCTGGCTTCGTTTTTCGGTCCGGCGTTTGTAGATGTAGTTATACCACCAATGGTACTTCCTTCTCCTATGGCATCTATGAATCCTACCGAAAATGGAGGCTATGATGGTGATGGGATGGTAGATCTATTGCTGGGTACTGATGGCGAATTGGCCCCTGGCGATACTGTTTGCGTCGAACTTACTGTAGAGGTAGATCCAAATGCGATGAATTTAGTGGACACACTCTTCAGCATGGCTTCGGCCACGGGTGAAGCTCCAGGGCTGGATGGAGTAGGACCAGACCCTAAGGAGGTTTTTGATCCCTCTGATAACCAAGACATTGAGGGCGGTGATGATCCTACGGGAATTGGTATAGGCGATATTAAATTGACCAAGGATATCATCTCCATCGATAAGGCGGCTAGCGGAGTGCCAGGAAACGTAGACGCCAGATTTAAACTCGTCATTAAGAATAAGGGGAATGTCGATTTGAGAAACATCACGGTGCTGGACGATGTCCAGAGACAACTCGGATCTGCCTATGTGGGAGTTGTTGATCTACCTGTAGTGACCCATCAGAGCACAGATACCCCCTTTAATTTTGGTGCCTTTCCTCCCGTTTTGATCGTGTCACCTGGGATTGATAGTTTGGCACCAAAGGATTCTTTCTGTTTGGAATTTGCGCTGGAGATTGATCCAAATGCAGTTGGTGCAGAAAAAGTCTTGAAAAACTTCGCCGTCGTTGTAGCAGAAGATGCATTGGGCATTGAATATCAGGATACAAGTGATGCCGGATACCTTCCTGCAGAGCACAACCTCTTTCATCCTGATGATCCGTCGATGCCACCACTGCTGTCGATGGACTCCACGGAAAACGATCCACTTTGTCTGTGGCTACCTAGCGTTGGCCTGGCAAAGAAGGTAACGAGTGTCGGGGCGCCCACTGCTGGTGTACACGAGATTGCGAAACCTTGGCAATTTGAAGCATCCTATAAGATGGTGCTTGAAAATACTGGAAACACGGACTTAGATTCCTTGTCGCTGGTTGATACAATTAGCGAACAATGGGGTGGCATCGCTCCGCTCGGAGCATTCATTCGGATAAAGCCGAATTCGTTGCAGATTGTAGGTGAGGAGACAAATGCCACATTTCTGGATTGCTTTACCGAAGCCCTAAATCTAGCCTATGATGGCACGGCCGCGAATCCGATGATTCTTATCCCCGAAAGTTGCCGACTGCTAAGCGGAGAGCGGATAACCATTGAGTTTAAGGTATCGGTCAGTGCAAAATACGGACCGGAGGATGAAGGGCTCGTAAATCAGGCTGAGGTCTGGGCTCGGGGAATTCGCCCTGTAGAAGCAGCAACTAAACCAGGCGTACCAGTCACCGTGCTAGACTACGACTCAAGTATCGCAGCAGGTATGCAGATTCGAGATACGGTTTGGACACATGATTTGAGCGATTCTGGACTTGATCCGGAGAGCTATAATGAAGATGATCCTTTTGATCTGGGTACAGGTGATGATCCGACAGTACTTCCAAATTGTTGGAAGGACGCATGTGATCTGACCTGCGTGAGCCATATCGAAAAACCACTTGGGCAAGATTGTGAGGTAGAAGTTACTGCTGAGATGGTCCTGAAGAGTTTTGACCAGGTGTGCATCGATCTAGGGTTTATCAATGTAGTTGTCACCGATCCCACTGGAGCCGTGATCAGAGACAATATTATCACTCGTGAAATGGCCAGATTTAGTGATGGGCCCTACCAAGTTTGTGTGAATAATATCGTATGTCCTGAGCAATATTGTTGCTCAGAGCTGACCATTCGGGAGATAAAGGAGCCATGGATTGAGGGAGCATTGGATACCACTCTCTATTGCATAGATCCATTCCTGGGCTTAGATCCAAATGACCTGAACTATCCAAAACCTGAAGTCAGGTCTTCCTGTGAGGGATTGGGATTTCAGGGGCCAACTTTTGACTATGAATGGGTGAATGCAGACATGCCTTGTGAAAGCCCCTATGCGAAAGTCATCTATCGAATATGGTACGCGACAGACGCGATAGGTGGAAATCGGGTGGATATATTTGATGAGATCTATGTCTTAAAGTTACCCGAACTCTCAAAGGAACATATCTGGTGTCCACCATCAATTGATGAATATTGTGGAGATACAGTAGCGATCTGTCCAGGACCACGGATCATACTTCCCAGTCTAAATCCTGCCGGAGGGGCCCCGGATACTTTGTGTTTGACACCAGGATTTGATAGTGTCCTAGGTAAGTGTGGCCTCTATGTTGAGTCAAGGTTAGACACATTTGCCGGAGAGTGCCCGACTGTATATAAGGAGACATTCGAGATTAAGCAGGAATGCTACAATTCCAGTCTGAATGCCATACCGGCACCTGATACAGGAGGAGTCATGCAGTTGGGTGATCACTACTTTGTCTGTGAATGGTGGCGCACCGTTTATGATACATTGGCACCGTGGATAGCGTGCGTCGAAGAAGTTGATACCGTTCTTACCGGCACCCACGATTGTGCAGCACATGTATATCTAAATGACGTCCAGGTAAGTGATGAGTGCAGCAGAATCAAAGGTGTGAAAGTAGAAATAGTGGAGCTGGGCTTGCGCACCTTGCTTGATTCTATGGGATATGATGCAAAGACGCAGAAGACGATCTATGGCAATCATTCGGACCTCTTCAAATTGGAAGTAGGTACGGATTATACCATTGTCTATGAGGCCACTGATCAATGTCACAATAGGTCCTACGACACCTGCTACATCCACGTGAAGGATCGTACCGATCCAGTAGTGGTCGTAGACAAAGGGCTGACGGTGAGCCTAAGCGACAAGAAAGTGTGGATGAATGCGGAGGATCTGGATGAGGGTTCATGGGACAACTGTGGCATCAACTTGTTCTTGGCTAGAAGGACAGATTGGTATGAGGCGTGCATTGATTTGTGCGACAACATCGATGATTGCTACGTAAGTGAGCATCATGACACCTTATGGCAAGCGATCTTAGCTGATGACAAGAGTGTTGATGAAGTGGAAGCTCATTACTCCAAAGTATTGGAATGGTTAGGCAATGATGGCATACCGTGTGGAGATCTCATCTACAATTCATGGATCTACGACTTGATGAAATATGCCACGATCCATTGTGCCGAACATCCCTATGAGCTGGATGAAGCGACGGTACATAAATTGATCAAAGAAGCGTATGGCAGCATCTCAGATAAGTTTAAAGATGTGGATCACAATACGTTTGGCGACTTGTTGGATACATATAGCCAGATAGGCGGCGGATGGAGCGATCAAGTACCATTTGATTGCGATGATGCGTGCGCTGCGGTGACGGTTGAAGTATTGGCGATGGATTACTGGTGCAATTGGAGCACGGGTTGGGCTGAAGTATGGGTAGAAGACAAGACACCGGTGACGGTAGCGACAGATGTGGTCGATGGAGAGATTACGTGTAAGATCTACAAGGATCGCCGCTACACTTATCCCGGCGAAGATCACCCAGTGGCCTTAGAATACATCGTGAATCAAGCAGTAGCTGGTGACAACGATGCCCATGATCTTTTGGATGAGGTTCTTGGCGGATACGAAAAAGCGTGGTTAGATCCTCATGGAAATTATATAGATGGAGATGACATGGAGATCGATCGTGATATCGAGTTTATCGATTCGAGCTGTGCATGTGATCAGGATACGATCATTAAGATCAGAGTATACGATGATCACCTGGGCTATATCTGGAAGGATAGCTTGACCAGAATATGTGGCTACGAAGCAACTACTGAAAAATTCGAAAAGGGAGTGGTGCTGGTCAATTGTCCAAGCACTGTGCAGTGTGCCCAGGAAGTGTGGTTGGACCTTGATCATTGTGGTCAAGGATACATCCATCGCAAGTTCAAGATCTGGCAAGGATGTCCACCGGACAGTGAGGCGTACTCACCGCATACAGCGGACACGATTTATCGAAGTCAGCGCATCTACGTGGGCAATGACTGTGATTTGAACAAGTACATGTTTGAAGTGCCAGGCGATGTGACGGTAGAAGCTTGTGGGGTGGAATACGATCCAGATGGTAGTGGCAACATCGTAGGAGGAGCAGGGGTAGAGAACACGGGAATACCGATTTATCAATTTGATGATGATTGCCGTATAGTGGGAATCGCACATAGCGATCAAGTATTTAAGATCGTGGGAGGGGATGAAGGCTGTCTGAAAATTGTAAGGACATGGTACTTTGCTGACTGGTGCGATGCACAACCCACCTCACCAAACTGGTATGAAAATTCAAATCTTGTGGATTTCACTTGCCAGCAGAAGATATTGGTGATTGATGTGGAAGAGCCAGAATGTGTGATCATGGTGACGACGCCAACAGAGGGTGGCAGTGGTACCGCGGAAGATCCAGCAGATCTAGTGGTGGCCGGAGGCTGCTCGATCGACTTGGCAGGCTTTGTAGACATTATGGACCCGTGTGGACTGATTGACTTGGACTGGGAGGTTAAAGATTTGAAAGGAGAAACAGTCGTAGAGTCCGGCAGTGCTATTCTGGAAGGGGATATGGACAGCTATGAGTTCGATGTAGTGCGGCTGTCTCCAGGAGAATACAAGTTCCAAGTGCGGGTGACGGACGAATGTCAGAACGAAAGCTACTGTGACTACTACTTCAATGTAGGAGCAGGCAAGAAGCCGGGACCGGTGTGTATCACAAGCTTGACGGTCGAACTACAAGCATGGGATAGTGATCAAGATGGCGTTATTGACACCGCAAAGAGTGTGGTATGGGCAGATGAATTTGAGTCAAGCAGCTTAGCGCCTTGTGGAGAGGATTACACCTCGTTGACTTACGGCATAGAGTGGATGGATGAAGCCACAGATGAGTACGATGCAGATCGGGTGGCGGATAGCCTACTCGTCGGTTGTGATCGTGCAGGTGGCACGTTTATGGTACGAATGTGGGTGATCAGCGAAAGTGGTGCAGCCGACTACTGTGATGTATTTGTGACCATAGCAGATAACGGTAGTGCGTGTCAGAATAGCTCGGGCTCAAGTGTAATAAGCGGTCTGGTGACGAACACGCTGAATGAGACCATCGGAGCAGCAGAGGTGAGTGTACGCAAGGTAGATGGAAGTGTATTAAGCTCAATGACAACAGGTCGCAGAGGTTTCTATGCCCTAGGCAGTCCATATGGTGTGGACCTAGAGGTGAGTGTTTCTAAAGATGGAGATGATCGGAACGGTGTAAGCACTTTGGATTTAATCTTGCTGCAAAAACACCTCCTGGGCAAAGCGAACCTGAGTGATCCTATGGAGCATGCAGCAGATGTGAATAACGACAGCCGAGTGAGTGTAGCCGACTTGGTGATGCTTCGTAAGTTGATCCTGGGCATTGATGAAACGCTGACGCACAGTGACAGCTGGCGTTTTCATGCGGCAGAGGACGGTCGAGAGAGTTATGCGGTAGAGAACTTCAGCGACCGTATGGAAATCGACTGGATAGGTCTGAAGATCGGAGACCTGAATATGGACTACGATCCGCGACGTGCGCAAGGTCGCTCGGCTGAGCAGCTGGTACTGAAGGTATCTGACCAGGTGATGGAAGCGGGCGCGATGTACCGAGTAAGTCTGAGCAGCAGCCAAGATATGGCCGGCTTGCGTGGATATCAGTATACGATGCAGTTTGCACCGGAAGCGGTACGAATCGTGAGTATAGACGAGACAGGTACTTTGGGTATGGGCTTAGAGAATTTTGGACAAGAATCGATCAATGAAGGTACGTTGAGTGTGAGCTGGCACGATGTGGCTGGTGGCAGCTCAAACCTAGAGCCGGGAGATGTGATGTACAGTGTGGTGATCGAGGCGCAGGCAGATGCTCGCTTGAGTGAGGTGCTGACTTTAGGCAGTAAGATCACCAGGGCGGAGGCTTACAACGACGATGAGCAGACGATGGCCGTGGCCTTGGAGTTTGTCGAAGAAGGCGATTTGGCGCAAGGCTTTGAGCTGCACCAGAACCGGCCGAATCCGTTCCTTGGCCAGACAGTCATCAGCTTTACCTTACCAGAGCGTCAACGAGCTACGTTGACGATCTACGATGGCACGGGCAGGATGCTCAAGCGATATGAGCGCGAATACGACAAAGGGTACAACATGGTTGATGTGAAGCTAGGGCAGATAGCAGCTCAGGGCATCCTCTACTATCAGTTGGACACCAAAGAGTTTACTGCTAGTCGCAAGATGACGATGGTCAACTAAATAATGCAAAAGTGATCGAGCTTCACATGAGTGTGCTCGATCACTTTATTCACTAGCAGAGTGAATCTGGAAGTTTTGTAGAGATCGTTCATCCAAGTCAGAGATCCGGTATACTGGTATGGATACCAAATGGCATTGTGATTGAATGTCAAAACGGAATTGGCGCAGAAATGCTAGAACAACTGCTTAACTATGCTAGAGAGTAGCAGGAGATATTATCTATATGATAAACCCGTGGACATGCGCAAGGTATTTTGGGGCCAGGGCGAAATAGTGATGAGCCATATGGAAGCAGATGTAAAGAATGGCGATGGGTATGTATTTATTAATAAGCGTGGCAACTTATTGTAGATCCTGCTGTGGGAAGGAGACGGATTCAGCATCTACTACAAACAATTGGAGCCTGGCACATTTGAACATCCCAAACAGGAAGAATACCGAATAAGCTCATAGTATAGAAATACACATTACATGTCTGGCATCGACTTTAATTATTTCCCATTGCTTCATACCTACTCTTGGGCTTCAAATCACAGATCTACGTAGACATGTCATGTGGCTCCAATCTTCGTGAAGTATTTTTTCTCAGGTAACAAAATTACACCAAGTGGCAATACACAATACATGTCTACATCGTCTTTAATTATTTCTCAATGCTACTCTTGGGCTTCGAATCACCGATCTGGTGAGACTTGTCATGTGGCTTCGGGCTAAATGCGATTATGTGGGGAGGGGGTAGCCAGGTGTGATGCACATGACATGTCTGATTCAAACCATAATCAAGGCTAATCAAGGCAATAACTAATCAACAAAGTCTGGTCATCGATGGGTACAGTGAGTAGACATGTAATGTGTCTTTAGTCCAAACAACCAAGAATACATAGTATAGAAATACACATTACATGTCTGGCATCGTCTTTAATTATGGCTCAATGCTTCAAACCTACTCTTAGAGCTTCGAATCACCGATCTGGTGAGACATGTCATGTGGCTTCGGGCTAAATGACCTGCAGTGCGTAGACATGTCAAGTGTCATTAGTCCAAACAACCAAGGCACATAATATAGAAATACACATTATGGATTTCTCAATGAGCATTCAAGGGTAAAGTAGATATTTTTTCCGCATCTTTTTATACGCGGAGAGACCAGGTTCCCAGCTCTCCCTGATTTTTTTCTCGGATACACCTCGTGTAATTTGGTCTCTAAATAGTCCAGATCCGATCAGGTACTCGATGACCCCCATCTGCTTGCTAAGACTGGAATCAAAAAACATCTCTTTGTGGGGATGGGCCTGGAAGAGTTCGATAATCCAAGACAAATCAATCTGTTTTTTCTTGCGCAACGACGTTATATCAATCTCCCGCAAATCGATACCATAACAAACCTGCCCGTTAAATAGTGGGTTTTCCGCCATTCCTTTAATGCCACTGGGGGTAAAATTGAAATCATACACACCTTTTAATTCAGGACTGCCCAGGACGGCAAAGGGAGAATAGGTACCACGCCCGTGGTTTAAATAGGTGCCTTCAAACATACAAGTGGATGGGTAGAGCATCACCGATTGGTGGGAGTTGAGATTTGGGGAGGGACTGACCGGGAGTATATATTCCATGTTATGCTCGTAGTTGGCAACGGGCACAACCTTTATATCGCATTTTACACCGTCAGCAAGCCATCCCTCACCGTTGGCCATCAGGGCGAACTCACCGACCGTAAGTCCGTGCGACATGGGTATCGGAAACATCCCTATCCCGGAGCTGTACTTCATATCCAATATTGGGCCATCAATCAAATAGCCATTCGGATTTGGGCGATCAAGAATAATGAGTTTTTTCCCATTTTCATGGCACACCTCCATTAATCGAACCAGTGCATTAATGTTGGTATAGAATCTACATCCTACGTCCTGCAGGTCATAAATGAGAATATCAACATCTACCAAATCCTCCGAACTAGGTTTTTTCTTCTTTCCATACAGGGAGACGATAGGTATGCCTGTTGCAAGATCGGTCTCGTCTCTGACGGCCACACCTGCACTTGCGCTCCCGCGAAAACCATGTTCGGGCCCAAATATCTTGACAATCTGCACATCCAGGAGTAGGAGGCTGTCGACTAAGTGTCGCTCCCCGATAATGGTGGTGGGGTTTGCCATCATGGCCACCCTTTTTCCTTTTAGGATGTGGAGATATTCATTCGTCTGTTCAGCCCCGGTAAGGATCCCGCTCCGCGAGGATTCTACTCCACTGTCAGTTTGAGCGCAAGCAGTTGCTCCGAATGCAGTCCATAGGACCATAAGTAGTAGAAAGGGCCTTTTCATATTTGTCGCATCTTTATTGTTTCAGTTGGAAGTTTCCCGTATGTAGTGGTAGTAGGTCCCGTCAAAATTAAGCATGTTGAAAAGCAGTCGTTTCACGGGTTTTCTCGATCATACCTTTAATATGAATAAAAAAATAAAATTTTTAGATCAAGAAAGGCACGACTTTCAATAATGAGGGATTCGAGACTCCCAAAAGTATTTTGCGTTTTATTAATAGTGTTATCCTATATCTGCAGTGAAATAGAAGTAGATGGACAGCGGTGCATAAATCACGTTTTCTCATTGTCTGAATCATGATTTGCAGGATGATAGGATAATCAGAATGAGACCGGTAGAAGTAGCTTGCAAATTCGATAGATGGGCCAGGAAGGATGAAATGGGACTAGAAATCAGGAAAATCCTAAAATCAAGAAAATCATGATTCAGACAAAAGAGCAGACAACCTGCAAGTTGAGGGGCGGTGTCATGGCGAACACAGTTCTTGACGAAATTGGACAAGAGCAAATCACTAATTTGTTGCTCCCAAAATGTGTATTGTACGTCTGCAGGGATTAAGCGATTCTCGTCGTTTATTAACAGAATAAGAAATGAGAAGTACGCTCAATATTTGACGGAAAATATTTGGTGGAATGGGATGATGCATCGGAATTTGAAAAATGTCTTATACCTTTTAGATTTGTGTGTTCGAAGGAAAGACATGAAATATCAGAACACAAAGGAGAAGTTATGAAGAACATCTATCTTATTCTATTTACAGTTACGGTGACCGCATGTCATACAACTACTGCCGTTAGGACTGCCGACCCAGTTTCGTATTTAAACCCGATAAAATCTGAGCTTGAAAAAACGTGGCCTGAGAATAGAACGATTAACTTGCTATTTCACGGGCATTCCGTCCCAGCAGGATACTTTAAAACACCGGTCGTCAATACGCTGGAGTCCTATCCCTATCAGTTGCTGAGAAAACTGAAGGCAAAGTATCCGCACGCAGTGATCAATGTGATAAATACGTCAATTGGCGGCGAAAATTCAGTAAGTGGAGCGAAGCGATTTAAGAAGGAGGGATTAATTCACAATCCGGATCTTGTTTTCATTGACTATGCACTTAACGATCGGTCCCTTGGAATGGAGAAGACAAGAGTGGCTTGGGAAAGCATGATAGAAATGGCTCTAAAGAAGGAGGTGAAAGTTATTCTCTTGACACCTTCTCCGGACCAAAGGGTCGATTTACTGGAAGAAGGAAATGAACTAGAAGCACATGCAAATCAGATTCAAACGTTGTCGAAGAAGTACGGTGTCGGACTTGTGGATAGCTATGATATGTTTCGGCAACGGGTAATGGCAGGGGACAGTGTCTCAACCTATATGTCTCAAGTAAATCATCCCAATGACAAGGGGCATTCCCTCATTGCAGAGGCCATAATGGACTATTTTGAGCCAGTACCCGAGCAGTAGGCTTGATATGTATAGCGGACTGACTGTCAGTGCAGTGTCTGTGAGTAAGTGGTAGACTTAGGAAGCGCGCGCAGCGGGGGGCTTGTCCTAACTATAGTATATTTGGTACCTTATGACACGACGATCCACCAATCACTCTTGTTCGTTCCTCTTATTGATTTCCGGATTTTGAATCACGAATGAGCAAGCCACCGTGAGCGGTTTTGACTCCCTTTTCGGAGGTCTCGAATGCCTGGTTTTGGACACAGTCCTAAATTATTGCCAAGGAGTCTTATTTCAGAGTGTTTCAGGACGGATAGTAAATGTTTAACATTGGCCTCATGGCCGAAAGCAAGATCGATACCTAGTTGAAGAAGAAGATAACCATTGGAAGGAAAGATAAAGCTGGTTTCCCTGCCTTGGGATTAAAGAACCTGGACATCAAAGTAGACACTGGCGCGTATACGGCAGCTATTCATTGCCATCAGATTGAGGAGCGCATCGTGGATGGAAAAGAGATCTTATACTTTACTTTACTTGACCCCTCTCATAGACAGTATCGAGATCAGATGCATGAGTATTCTGAGGAAGAGTACAGTGAGAAGCGGATTAAGAATTCTTTTGGAATCTCGGAAAAGCGCTTTGTGATTGTGACAGACATTATTCTGTTCGGAAAGAAGTCTTCGATCGAATTATCTCTGAGTGCACGGGGGGAAATGAAATTCCCGATATTAATTGGCAGAAGATTCCTAATGGGTCGGTTTGTCGTAGATCCCTCTAAGTATGACCTTTCCTACAAAAGAAAAATGAAAATAATCAAGAATAAAACCAACACTTCGGATACTTAAGATGGAGATTGAATATCCAAGTGGAAATTTATTTGGATTTAATGAAGTTTATTTGGTTGATCTTACGGGACAAGGAAAATATGAAGCTTTTAAAGAAGACTTATCGATAAGATCTGTGGCTGAGGATCTCAATGCCCTTGTGCAGTATTAAAATTGGATAAGATCAAGCGATAGGTCTTAGAAAATACTCTTACGCCTGAAGTGAGCCGATGAACGAAATAGAAATAAAAACGAAGAGAACGAAATTAAGGTTAATTGACTTGTCGGATCTAGTTTTCATTCATGCATTGCACTCTTTGCCAGAGACCGACGAATATAATACGCTGGGGATTCCTGGAAACGTGGAGGAAACTAAATCTATTATTGAACCATGGATTTTAGAGAACCAGAGGAACGAGATCCGGAATTACACCTTTGCAATTGAACGTATTGCTGACAAAAAGTTTCTAGGCCTTTTGGGATTAAAGCTCGGACTGCCAAAGTACAGCAGGGGAGAAGTATGGTACAAGATACACCCTGATTTTTGGAGGGTGGGGTATGCCACGGAGGCTCTGCGAGGAGTGATAGGTTTCGGATTTGAGCCGCTCAAATTGCACCGGATTCAAGCAGGGTGTGCCGTAGAAAACACGGGCTCAATCAGAGTTTTAGAAAAGGTCGGGATGATTAGAGAAGGTCGAGGAAGACAAGTATTGCCGCTAAAGTCCGGCTGGTCGGATAATTTTGAATATTCGATACTCGAGACGGATGAGATTAAGATGAAGTAGATGTGTCATCGAGTCTGATTCAGTGTAGTCCTCTCTTCTGAGCCTTCTTTGCCATTTTCCTTCACCACCGTCGGAAAGGATCCGACGCTACGGCCATTTGAACCTTCTTTGCCATTTGCACCCTCTTGGCCTTTTTTACCATTTTCTTTCATCACCGTCGGAAAGGATCCGACGCTACAGCACGCACCTGCTTCGTTGATTAAAACTATTCATGCGCAATGGATGCGCAGCGTTCCTTATCTCCTCAGTTTAAATTACATTGGAATGATCCCTCTCTTCTGAGCCCTTCTTTGCCATTTGCACCCTATTGGCCTTCTTTACCATTTTCCTCATTTTCCTCCGCGCAGCGTTTCCCTCCTTTTCCTCGCGCAGCTTTTCCTTCCCACACACTCACCCCCAAACGCGCACGCACTCCCACCTACATATTCTTCACCTCCTGCACTATCTTCTGGATCGAGTCTTTTGCATCTCCAAACAGCATGCGATTGTTTTCTTTGAAGAAGAGGGGATTTTGAATGCCAGCGTAACCGGGACTCATGCTCCGTTTTAAGACAATGGTATTTTTGGCCTTCCAGACTTCTAGAACAGGCATACCATAGATGGAGCTTCCTGGATCGTGGAGGGCGGCTGGATTTACAACGTGATTGGTACTCACGATCACCACTGCGTCTGTATTGGGTAAAGCGGCATTTGCATCTTTAAGAAGCAACCTCGATTATCATACAAAGGCCTTCGACATGTAAAATAATCAGTGTTAAAACTTACGCCGTACTTGATAATTCTACTAGAATAGTTTAATTTGAAATAAATCCTCGATGAGATGAAAGCTTCAATTCCCTTCAATTCCCTTCAATTCTATTTGTATTTGTTCTCGCGATCTTAAGTGTCGCTGATGTTGATGGACAATCGGTTTTACTGTTTGAGCATATTCCAAATGATAGAATAGCCGGTGCCGTTCCCATACGGGCTAACGAACACTGGCAAAGCAT
>CAJQNM010000237.1 GCA_905479665.1 uncultured Saprospiraceae bacterium | reverse complement strand
GCAGCGTTTGTCAGTGGAGTATGTACTGATAATTTGACATATTGGATTGACACGATATTGCCAGCTGAGTTGATGGCAGGACGCGACTCCACCTCCACACTGAGTGAATCAGCTTTGGGCACTGGGCGAATCTGCTGCTCGGCAGATCGGTAGACATCGTTACCGACTCGAGTTTGCAATTGAAATCGGGCTGTCTCCGCATCCCCACCGTAAGCAGCGTGAAAATCCGCTATCGAAATCTTGAGCACCTCGTCTTGCTGCAATAGGATCTCCTGACTTTGATTGTAAATCACACGAATTTCTGCCTCTGGCTTGAGTTGTTCAAATGCACCAGTCACATTTTGCGTGAGCAGGACATCGCCCCAAAAAAGATAATTATTTTGATCTCGTTCCACAAAGCCCTCGACCACTCTCTGGATTTGATTCGCTTCGGGCAAATCGATGACCAAATCATCAACACACGAAAAACAAGTCATGAGGCTCAGCAATAAAATCCATCCTCTCATAACAGTTCAAAATTGAAAGTGAGTGAAGGGAAAGCACTGCCCAGTACGGCTAGTTTTTTGATTCGTGTAGCACCTGATGGATCCTGCTGCACAAAGACCGAATAGGCATTGCGGCGACTGTACAAGTTGTAGACCGAGAAGGTCCAACTGGTTTTAAATTTTTTACTCTTACGAAATCCCTGTGCCAAAGTATAGGAGACATCCAGTCGATGGTAATCTGGAATGCGGAATATATTGCGATCGGAATAATTTAAGACGAGCACGCGATCCTGCACCAAGTAGCGACTCACAGGCACGGTGATTGGCCTGCCCGTGCCATACGTGAAATTAAACGAAATTGAGTTTCGTTTATTAATCTGAAAATTAGTGATCAGATTCAGATCATGGGGTTTATCAAAATTAGAGGGATACCACTGTCCGTCATTAATGCCATCGATCAGGCGCTCTGACCGAGAATAGGTATAGTTAAGCCAACCATGAACATAACCCACCTGGCGATTGATACTGAGCTCTACACCATACGAGCGTCCAACCCCGCGCAAGAGCTCTGTCTCTAAATGATCGTTGATCAACAAATCGGCAAATCCACGGTAGTCAAAAAGTTCATCGATATCTCGATAGAAACCCTCAATGGAAGTAACCCATAAATTGTTACTGAAATTATGGAAATACCCGAGCGAATAATTATGAGCAAGTTGTGGCCGCACATATCGATTGCTTAATTTCCAGAAATTAGTCGGTGTAGGTGTCTCACTATTGTAGATCTGATTAAGGTATTGTGCTGTACGTCCATACCCAGCCTTGATCGAACTGCTGGCACTCACGTTATAACGCAGACTGATGCGTGGCTCCAAATTCCCATACGACTCAGTCACCTTATCGCTGAACGTGGTGGGTTCGATGATTCCTTCCAATGTGGGATTTTCGGGATCTTCATAGAGGTAACTATCCAAAGGTCCCAGATGTTGAAATAAAGAATATCGCAATCCTGCAACGAGCGAGAGTCGAGCCGATATTTTCCAATCAAAGTCGGCATACGCTCCCCATTCGATGCCTTGATCCTGTGGCTGAGATTCTGGGCTCACAATAGAAGATGATAAAGTAGGCGTGATCGAGTTGCCATCTACCATATAGTTAATGGCACTGACACCGACATTCATCTGAAAATTTTCTCCCAGGTAATTTATGTTCTGTTTGAATTTCAAATATTCAAGACCCGTTTGATAAGCGGAGGCATCGAAACCTTCCAGATCATCTTGCTGGCTCTCGTATCTACTCCACACGAGATTGGTGGTGGCGAGGGTAAGCTCTCCAAGTACCTTGCGGTACTGCAACTGGGCCATTGATGTCTGATAGTCGAAGCCAAACTCTTGATTAAAGGAAAATTGATCTTCGGTCAAATAGGCCGAAATCGTGAGATTATTTTTCTCATTAAATCTATGCACGAGCCGCATATTCATATCATAAAAATAGGCTGAACTATTTTTCACTGCTGGCAGCTTCACTTGTTTCAGCAACCAATTTGAATAAGTACTTCGTCCCGAAAGCAAAAGTGATGTCTTCCCTTTTTTAATGGGGCCATCGAGATTAAAGCGACTGGAGACCAACCCCAGTCCACCCTTAAGATGCCACCGATCGAATGATCCGTCACGTACTTTTACGTCAAGTGCTGAGGCCAATCGACCACCATAAATAGATGGCATTGTACCTTTGTACAGGATTGCTTCGCTGACAATATCCGAATTGAATGAACTGAAAAAACCCAAGGCGTGACTGGCATTAAAAATGATGCCTTCGTCAATCATGATCAAATTTTGATCGACATTGCCCCCACGTACATTAAAGCCGCTGGCTCCTTCTCCAATTGTGCTAATCCCTGGCTGTAACAAGAGGCCTTTTATGATGTCTACTTCTCCCAGAAAGCTTGGCAGTTTTTCAATCTCTTTTGTCGTAAGACGGGTGACACCTACTTGAGTACTTTGGATGTTCGCATCTTTGGCCTGGGCCTGCACCACCACCTCATCCAGCAGCACTTCAGATTTACTCATTTCCACGTTTAGCATGCCAGAACTAATCACTTTGATCGGTACTCGCTTGGTTTGGTATCCGATATACTGGACGACCAGGATATAGCTACCAGCACGTAGATCCAGTACATAGTCTCCATTTTCATCAGACGCCGTGCCCATTGTAGTGCCCTGAACAATGATCGTTGCCCCAATCACGGACTCGTTTGTCTCCAGATCAGTAACCTGGCCACTGAGCCTGGTTTGGCCGGTCGTGGTCAGCTCATCGATACTTCCCACCACGGTCTCCTTCAGATCATCTTCATCCGCTGCCTGGATACTCTCCTCCAGTGCTTGGTAATAGTCGGCCGAATAATTCTCTACCAGTTCATTACGGTCAACGACTACGACCATGCTGTTGCGGTGAAATAGAGCGCCTAATCCGAGTGGTTGCAAAATCTGATCCAGTACTTCGTTCAAATTGGCGTCAGCCATGTCGATTGGCTGCGTCTTTACAGTACGGTGATTTGGCGGGACGTAGATGGTGGCACTGCTGACATCAGCCAACCTAGTGATTACTTGCTCCAGTGTGGACTCACCTGACTGGAAGGACACCTTCGTATCAGGCAAAGCTTGCGACCTGACCAGCGTGGTGGCCATGAAAAAGCATAGGCTTAGAAAGATTAATTTACGAAGGTGCAACGCATCATAGTTATAAGCGAATCAAATCACGGACTCAGGGTAAACTACAGAGAAAGGAACGGGTCCATCCATATGTCTGTGCTCAAAACCCTAGGCAAGTTACTAATTTGGAGAAGTAATGTACCTTAATAAATCGCCCTAATAAGAGTTAAGTTCAGGGAGCTCAGGACGAATGAATATCTCTGATGCACCTTGCCCATAGGTCTCGGTCGAACGTCCCAAAGATCCACTCACTGCACCCGTTTCTAGGAATTCTATCGCACTGTGCAGCATTGTCTCGGAAGGATCACCGAAGCGATGAGTCAAATCATCGCTGCTGGTAAAATCCTCCGCAATACCTTCAAAATAATCGGTTACTCCGTCCGCATTGGCTACGCGAAAGGCAATGGGACTCACTGCAAACTCACCTGCGCATTGAAATCCATACGATCCAACTGGTTTTCCGTGGGTCGCAGTGCCTATCGTCACTACTTCGAGATAGGGCCGCAAGCCATTGATCATCAATTCACTGGCCGATGCTGTACCCTGGGTGGTGAGAATCACCATGCGATTAAATTCTAAGCCTCCTTGCTTGTTGACAAGGACACTTGAATTTTCTGATTTCTTGTCCTCATTGTGCAGATACTGAATAAGTACCTGGTTGTCTGCACCCACGGGTACAATGTAACCTGACAGCAAGGTGGCAATATCAACCCGGCCGCCTCCATTGTAGCGCAAGTCCAGAATGAGTTCATCGATACCTTCCGACTGAAAGGCAGCAAAAGCTTGATCCAGTTCA
>CAJQNM010000236.1 GCA_905479665.1 uncultured Saprospiraceae bacterium | reverse complement strand
GGCATTAGTGACCAGGCCGGCTAGATTGGGACACTCGTCGTCATTGTCTGAGACGCCATCGCCATCAGAGTCGGGACATCCGTTCATCTCAATCGTACCAGCAAAGTCGGGACATTGATCTTCATTATCAGGAATACCATCTCCATCGGTATCGGGACAGCCATTGAGCTCAAGTAGACCGGCCACATCTGGGCAGTTGTCGGTCTCATCAGGTACTCCATCTTTATCAAAATCAACTTCTTGCAGAGGCTGTTCTGCCTCTGATCTATTACCAAGTAGGTATTTAAAACCAATACCATGTTTTAGATTTCCTCTATTTTCCGAAAGACCCACGTGGTATTCGAGTTGCACATTGAAATAGGCATTCTTACCCATTTTAAGGTCAACCCCCACACCGATCGGAATTTCCAACCCGAAGGCTGAATTGTTGTTTTCAAAAACGGCTTGTGCTCCCAACAACGCGTAAGGAATGGCGGGTGAACCATCTCTGAACAATTGAGCTTGAGCTTGTCCGCCCAAGCTGACGATCATGTCGTTTTTAAATTCGTTATTAAAATTGACCACTCCAGCCCGAAAAGGCACCGAGACGTTGAGGTATTCGGTGATGTTGCGTTGATAGGATATTTCCAACCCATTCTTATAGTTGCTCAGGTTGCCGTAGTTCCCTGTTTGAGGGCTTTGGTAGTCCATAAAGAGCACCTTAAAACTTACCGCATCGCGCCGAGCAGGATTTTGGGCATCTACCGCAAGGCTAGCCAGACAAAAGGCTGCCAACAGGAAGAAGTATTTAAGTTTCACGCTAGACATCTGCATTTCAATAGTTTAGGTCGAAAACCGTGGTGAATTTACAAATAAAGAATAATTTTAAAGCATTATCATCAGATAATCAAGTATTTCCATCAAAAACCGTTCCAAGTGCGCATCTAAAAGATGGGGGTCAATGCTATCTAACGACAATCTGGCTCACAAATTTTGATTCAGTGCATTATCATTCGTCTCTATCCCCTTTCACACTGGCATACCGAATAACCCGACACCTCCCTTTGTGTTTGTCGTACCTTGAGCTATTATGACTTTTAGTACGACGAGCTACCCAACGTGCATACGTTTCTTCTCGAAGGGAGTCTTTGCGATTTGCGCGATATGCTCTTTTGCAACTTCGATGTCTGCACAAACACCCCTATCTGGAGAGCATCTCTTTGCCAGCGACACCATACTCACATTGGTCTTATCAGGTGATTTGAAAACACTGCTCAATGATCGAGGAGAAGATCCCCAATACCACCCATTGCAGCTCTCTTACATGGACTCCAGTGGACCTGAGACCCTCGATATTAAGGCTAGAGCACGAGGCAACTTCCGACGCAAAAAAGAAAATTGCGACTACCCTCCACTTTGGATCAAATTCAACAAGGCATCGCGCAAGGGAACAGGTCTATTTGCTGGTCAGTCTAAGTTGAAGCTGGTCATGCCATGTGTATCTGACCGCTACGTGATTCAGGAATATTTGGTCTATCAGCTTAATCGCACATTGACAGCCCAGAGCTTTAGAGTAAGATTGGTTCGCCTCAAATTGGCTGATCACAATCCTCAAAATTCTCCCGAACACATGTACGCTTTTCTCCTAGAGGATGAGGACAAGATGGCACAACGTCTGGACGGCGAAATCATAAAGGTGGATCGGCTGCGACCTAAAGCGTTGATTCCCAAAGACTATTTCCGTATGACCGTCTTTCAATATTTAATCGGCAACACCGATTGGTCGATCGAGTACCGGCACAACATAAAACTGATCAAAAAACCTGAGCATGGCTTTCCTCTGCCTGTTGCCTACGATTTTGACCATGCCGGCATCGTCAATGCACCCTACGCACAGCCAGCGGAAGCTCTGAATCTTTCATCCATTAGGGAGAGACTATATCGTGGATATTGCTTGGATGACCTAAAGAAACTTCAGCCCACCTTTGATCTATTTCGAGAAAAGAGAGATTCCATTTATGCCATTTATCGAGAAAATATGCTTCTTGACGAACGCTACCGAAAATCGACCCTAAAGTTTCTCGACGACTTTTATGAGATCCTGGAAAATCCAAAAAAACGCGAACGCGACTTCGCATATCCCTGTCTCGAAAAGGGAACCGGCCGTGTCATTATTCGGGGACTAAATAATTAAATAAATAATTGCCACTGCAGATTCAATCTGCGGCTACCTTTTCCCCAATTCCCCAGTAACCCAATTCCCCAATTCCCAATTCCCCAATTCCCAATTCCCAATCACCCAGTCACCCAATCCCCAATTACCCAGTCACCCAATCACCCAATCCCCAATCACCCAGTTACCCAATCACCCAATTACCCAATTCCCAATCACCCAGTCCCCAATCACCCAGTCACCCAATCACCCAGTCACCCAATTCCCCAGTTACCCAATTCCCCAATTCCCCAATTCCCAATCCCCCAGTCACCCAGTCACCCAATCCCCAATTACCCAATCCCCAATCACCCAATTCCCCCCGTCTTCCCCTATCTTCGCCCCATGATTCAAATTTTTGTAACCGGCGGTACTTTTGACAAGGAGTACAACTATATCACAGGCGAGCTCACCTTTTTTGAGAGCCACATCGAAGACATGTTGCGTCGTGGACGATGTGGAGTGGATATCCAGATCAAGACCCTGATGATGAAGGACAGCCTGGACCTCACTACAGAAGATAGAGAAGCCATCGCGAACGCCTGCGCCACTTGCGAGCCGAACCAGATCTTAATTACGCACGGAACCGATACGATGGTGGAAACTGCCACCCACCTGGCTGCTGCCAAAGGTCTTGAGCACAAGGTCGTCGTGCTGATGGGTGCCATGATTCCCTATACGTTCGGTACCTCAAGTGACGGTTTCTTTAATCTGGGCAGTGGTCTCGCATTTGCCCAAACCCTCACACCCGGCGTCTACATCGTCATGAATGGTAGATGGTTTCCCTGGGATGATGTACAGAAGAATTACAACACCGGATTTTTTGAAGCAATTAGTTGATTGTCTGATTGTCTTGCATCTTCGAGATGCCTTCCATTTCCTCCTGCTTGCTCATCTTTCCTCCTTAAGCCAATTCTCCATTGTCAATTGTCAATTTCCAATTGTCCTAAATCACCTTATCTGCACAGCTGCTACTGGCAAAAGCATCTGGCTTGGCTCTAAACACAAATCCCATACTCAAAATGTATCCCATCGCCTCTTTGAGCGCCGTGTTTGACTGGAAGGCCGGATCGGTATTGATGTCGGCATGCACCTCCAACTCCACTTTGTGCTTGTCGAGGAGATCACAAAGCAGATAGGCTACTTCTACAGATTTAGCCACCTCCGTGATCATGCGCTCTTTGATGCCCATCGGGCCGTCGTGGCGAAAATTGCTGATGAACATGAAGCCCCCCTTCTTTTCTCGTAGGAAGACAATGGCCGTGGCAAATTCGATATTGGTCGCATGAGGCTGAGAGTCCGTGCCAATGCAAACCTTGAGTCGATGGCCATCTGCCTGCTCGCGCAAAATCGCCCGCTCCACCGCCTGAAGCAGGGGATCCACTATTTGTTTGCCATTGAGTCTTCTCCACTTCATGTCCAGAATGGGGTTGAGATACATACGATCTTATTTTACGGTTCAGATGGCTAGAAAGATAAGGGAATTTTCTATCCACGACGAATTGATTCTGAGTGACAATGAAGACGTCGACGATATTTGCCCCAGGAGCAAGAACAAATTCATATCCTTCCACACTAAGCCAACGAGAGATCGAAGTCAAGAGTATCAACCCATTTCGACGGATCAGATGAAATTATGTTTTTTGCAAGGGAAAATTGGGAGGAACGAAGGGGCATTTTTGAGTACTTAGCTTTCGCGGCCTCCACCAACCCTGCCAAGTGCTGCAGCCAGCTCCGCCTTAGTACATTCACCGAATAAGATTCCGTTCAAATTCTGCCAAGGAACCAAAAAAATGGAAGACGAGCTTGCCCGACGGGTAGAGGTATTTCCTCTAGTTCAGCAACCCACTCAAATCAAATTCTTGAGAGGGCGTGCCAGACGATCAAGACCGCAAACAACGAGAGTGTCCCCATTGCGAAGTTGCGTCTTCCGTTTATCGAGTTCAACACGTTTGGCCACAGTACCACTACCCCCTTAGTACACCAGCATACGAGTACATTATAATTATCGCATCCTCACGCTAAAACCGTAGCTTTGCACTTGCGATGAAACCGCTATCTACGAACACTTTTTGGTGGGTCTTTCTGACCTACTGCCTTTGCCTCGGATGTGCATCTGATCCAGCAATAAACAGGGAACCATTCCCTGCAGCAGAGCAGATCTCAATCACCTGGGAGGTGCTCGATGACGCCATCTCAGGAGACGATAAACGGACGCTGCAATTTACCCTGCGCAACGACTCCGATACCTTATTGCCAAGAAGTGGCTGGAAACTCTACTTCAATCAATTTCCTCACGCCCTCTACGTGGATGACAGTTATTCTGACGAATACAGTATAGCCAATGAGGGTGGCGACCTCTACTCCATCACGCCACAAGATTCATTCCCAGAACTGGGTCGTGAAGAATCGTATGAAATCCGTTACCAAACCAACTTCGGCATCTTCCGCTATACCTTCGGACCCAAATCTCCATTCATCGTGCTGGAGGATAAGACAGTCGTGCCAATTGAGATTTCTCGATGAGACGATTTAGCGAAAATTTTACGACGACGGAACGAGGTGATGAACAATCGATCTACATGGCTGCCGAAGAACGATTTGCGCAGAATGAACGACTGCTCGTACCCGTGCCCGACCAACCCTTGGTCATTCCCGAACCGGCTTTCGTGCAATTGAAAAGCAGCGAACTCCTTCTCCACTCCGCCATCAATATCTATCATGATCCTGGTCTCGAGCAGGATGCACAATATGTCAGTGATCTTCTCAACGGTTTGCTCACTGCTCCTTCTGGCCGTCGTACGCAGCGAGATACCACAAACATCTATCTGCGGCTCGCTAAAGAGGGCGACGAAGAGGTCATCGCAGAGGGCTATTCACTTGACATTTCGTCGACAGAGGGCATTGAGATTATGGGCGCTGATCGTGCGGGTGTTTTTTACGGAGTACAAACGTTGGAGGCTCTGATCGACCCAGCTGCATTAGGAACCACTTCAGACTCCTTGGTACTCCCGGCTTTAGAGATCAAAGATCAACCTCGGTTTACCTATCGCGGTCTGATGCTCGACATGGCGCGAAATTTTAATGGCATAGATCAAGTCTATAAAATAGTGCGCCTGATGTCGCGCTACAAGATGAACAAACTGCACCTGCATCTGACCGATGATGAGGGGTGGCGATTGGAAATACCAGGACTCAAAGAGCTGACCGAGATAGGTGCGACTCGTGGGCTTGAAAATCCCAGCGGACAGTTGCCCCCGGCATACGGATCTGGTGGCAAGGCGGTGGTTGCTCCGGGTAGTGGCTACATCACACGCTTGGAGTTTATCGAACTGCTGCGATATGCCAAGTCCTTCAATGTTGACGTAATTACTGAATTAAATGGACCGGGTCACGCGAGAGCCGCTATCCGCGCGATGCAAAGACGAAATGACGATCGCTCTGGTCAGGGGCAAGATGAAACCGGAGAGATGGTATTAAATGATCCAGAAGATCAATCCGTTTATTACTCCGCGCAAGGCTATACGGACAATGTGATGTGTGTCTGTCGTGAATCTGTCTACACCTTTTGGGAAAAAATTATTTCAGAGCTCGTCGATATGTATGCGGAGGCAGAAGTCCCCTTGGGCATCCTACACACCGGTAGCGATGAGGTGCCTCAGGGTGCCTGGACAAAATCTCCCCTTTGTCAAAAACTCATGCAAGAGAATGATGCCCTAAATTCTGCTGATGATCTGCATGCCTACTTCCTAAGGCGCCTGGACCAAATTCTGGATCGCTACGATCTCCGACTGGCTGGCTGGGAAGAAATTGCGCTGCATCACGGTGCTGATTCAAATGCCGATCTGATCAGCGACGAGTTTGTGGAAGAGAACTTTGTCCCCTTCATTTGGAACTCCATCGTAGGGTCACGAGGTGAAGATGTGGGCTATC
>CAJQNM010000235.1 GCA_905479665.1 uncultured Saprospiraceae bacterium | reverse complement strand
CCTTGATTTTGCGGATTTTTATCACGGCGTCGTTGGCACGTGAAGTTTGATCCCGAATTTGCACAGCCAGTTCAAATTGCTTGTCCAGATCTTCTTTGGTGATGCCCTTGTAGTTGGGATTCATCTTTATTTCGATCGGTTGCGTCTTTACCGCCTCACCAGCAGTCATGCGAATCTGGTAGGTTCCCAAAGGTGCTTTTGGACCGCGGGTAGGTCGCCCACTCCAAATAATCATGCCTTCAAATTCTGTGGCTCCGGGATAGGTCATGTCCCAACTGAAGGAATTGATACCTGCTCCAGTAGTAGGGACGGAAGAACCACCTCTACGCCACCAAGGAACATTGGGGTCTGGAACAAACACTTCTTCAGTACCTATATGTGTTCCGATAACGCCATTGCTGGCATCGAGAATTTCAAATTTGACGGTATCGACTTTTTCGGGCAAGTAGTATTGCACACTGGCATTCGTAAGGCCTCGTATAGCTGCACTGGGCTTAAGCAGAGTAGCCTCTTCAGGTATACCGACTTTTTTGGCTTCACGTAGGGGATTTATATCATCCAAGATCCAGAATCCTCTCCCATGGCTACCGATCACCACATCGTCATCTTTCACGACCAAGTCACGGATAGGAGTGTCGGGCAATTTTAATTGCAAACTCTGCCAGTGATCACCAGCATCAAAAGAAACATAGACGCCATGTTCAGTGGCCAAAAATAGGAGTCCTTCCGTTTGCGGATCTTCGCGCACTGCGCGGGCAAAATGGCCATCTGCTATTCCATCCACAATCTTGGTCCAGTTCTTCCCGTAGTCCGTGGTACGATAAACGTAGGGTTGGCGATCGTCTACCTGATAGCGATTGGCTGCAAGGTAGAGTGTGCCAGCTTGATGGTGAGACTCATCGATGATGCTCACTCGTGAGAACTTGGGTAGATCGGTTGGGGTAATGTCTTGCCAGTTTTTTCCTCCATCACGAGTGATGTGCACCTTGCCATCGTCAGAACCCGCCCAGATGGTATTGATGTCGTGGTACGACGGAGCCAAGGCAAAAACAGTGGCGTAAATTTCAGGTCCATTCATATCCATGGTGATGATGCCACCCGTTTTTCCTAGTGTCTCTGGATCTGCGTAGGTAAGATCTGGGCTGATTTTCTTCCAGCTCTGACCGTCATCGGTGGTTTTCCAGACGTGTTGTGAGCAAGTGTACATCACATTGGGATCCTGATGAGCAAACATGATGGGGAATGTCCATTGCCAGCGCTCCGGCAATGCACTGGCAGGTTCACCCGAAAAGAATCGGGGGTACACCTGAATATCCCTCGTTTGTCCATTGCTGCGGTCGTAGCGGGTGAGCAATGCTCCCTGACTGCCAGCATAAAAGATATCGGGCATCGTGGGGTGCTGCGTGATCCAGCCACTTTCGCCACCTCCAACAGAGTAGTACCATCCATGACCGGGGCCACGAGCTTGCCGATGCCCCCAACCATCACTTGGCACAGCCACGGTGCTGTTGTCTTGTTGTGCGCCAGCCACGTGGTAGGGCACATCATTGGTTGTCATCACGTGGTAGAGTTGCGTGGTGATGTAGTCCTGTTCCGTCCAGGTCTTCCCTCCATTGAGGGATACGTTGCCTCCGCCATCGTTCGAATTGATCATCCGTTCTGGGTTATTGGGATCGATCCACAAATCATGATTGTCGCCATGCGGCACTCGGATGGTCACATCAAATGTTTTGCCACCATCGGTCGATTTGTAAAATCCGGTGTTGAGGCAGTACACCGTTTCTTTGTCCCAAGGATCGGCATAGATGCGTGAGTAGTAAAAAGCGCGCTGTCGAAGTTTACGTTCATCATTGGTACGCTCCCAAGACCAGCCTCCGTCATCAGACCGAAATACACCACCTTCATTTGCTTCTACGATAGCCCAAACTCGATTGGGATCGGCTGGAGAAACAGTGACTCCTATTTTCCCGATGGGTCCTTCCGGCATGCCAGGATTGGTCGTCAGATCGACCCAATTGTCTCCGCCATCTACCGACTTCCATAATTTACAGTCGGGACCACCTCCCCACATTTTCCAGGCTTTGCGATACACTTGCCAGGTCGATGCATAGAGCACTTTCGGGTTGGTCCGATCAATAATCAGATCTGCAGCTCCCGCTTTATCACTCACGTGCAAGACTTTTTTCCAATTGTTGCCACCATCGGTAGAGCGAAATACACCTCGCTCGGGGTTGTCTCCGTATGGGTGGCCAAGTGCTGCTACGTAGACGATGTCCGGATTGGTGGGATGTACCCGTATCCGGGAAATGGCCTGTGTTTCTTGCAAACCAAGGTGTCGCCATTTTTTGCCACCATCCGATGATTTATAGACTCCATCTCCCTGCGTGATGCTACCCCGTAATTGCGTTTCACCCATCCCGATGTATACGATGTCGGGATTGGTTTCAGCGACGGCGACTGCTCCCACAGACGAGCTAGTGACTTGGCCATCAGTCACTGCCGACCATTCGTTTCCTCCATCGACTGTCTTCCAGAGACCACCACCGGTCGCACCGAAGTAATACTCGTTGGGCCGACCGGGACTGCCGGAGCAGCCCAGGGAGCGGCCTCCTCGCTGTGGCCCGATGTTGCGCCATTCTAAGTTTTCATAGTAGGAAGGGTCGATCTGGATTTCTTGGCTCTCGGCCAGGATCGGAAGAAGAACAAGGAGAGGCAGAAAGATCTGCGTGATTAGCTTTTTCATGTAGGTTAAGTTAAGAGAGGAGAAAGTACGAAACTGTCTGATCAGCAGCTAAACTTGCTTTATATGACAAATGTCCTTATTTTTATGTCAAAAGCAGTTATGACCATTCAAAGCCTAATGATGTCCGAAACAATCCTCAAGAGGACGGACATCATAACCATTGCCAGAAAAGGAATTGAAAAAAAAAAGCTGAGTGATATTAAGAAATTCACATCACTTACTGATAGAGAGTTGGCAAGTGTGTTGCCTATTTCAGAAAGACAATTAGTGCGGTATGAACCCACGCACATCTTAAATAAGACGATCACGGCGCACTTAATTCAGATCATCGAACTATTTCACAAAGGGATCAAGTTATTTGGCAACGATAAATTTCAGATGTGGCTCAGGACTCCTAATAAAGTGCTCGGCAAGAATAAGCCACTAGAACTACTGGACACTTCTCTAGGGATTGAGATGGTTGAGGACATCATTGGGCGCATAGAGCATGGAGTCTATAGTTAGGAGTGAAAATTTATCGCATTTCATCGTCCGAATACATCCAGGATTTATCTGGAACAGGAGCAAAGATTTTTGGTGGCAGGTGGAATCCGAAAGGAACTGCAATGCTCTACTGTTCGGAAAATATTTCACTGGCCATCTTAGAAATTCTGGTGCACTTCGACGGACTAACTTTTCCCAGCGACCTCTCTCTGCTGCATTTGGAACTGCCAAATGATAAAATCAAGTCCTTCTCAAAATCAAAATTTAATGTGCTTCGTAAAAGCGATGATGCTGAGTTTCGGTTCCAGATTGCTGGCAAGAAATGGTTGGACTCTAAGGATTCGTTGGTCCTCAAAGTGCCTTCAATTATCTCCCCTGGAGAATGCAATTTCTTAGTAAATCCCAAGCACGATGCCTTTAAATCGGTGCGAAAGGCAAAGATTGAGGATCTTGAAATGGATGAGAGGTTATTTCGTTAGTTGATCTAAGAAAACCATAAATTCCTTTTATTGCAGAACACCTACCCATGCTCATTCGTTAGTTTTTCAGATCAATGATCACATTATGAGAGCTCGGACTTCCTATTTCAGTAAAATGACCCTTTTGATAGTGGTTATTGCCTTGCTTCCCTTTGCCTCCTGCAAAAAGGACGATCCAGCAGATCCCTCAACTACTGATTGCCGACAAGGGGTCTATGACATTGTCAAAGAGTGGTACCTCTGGAAAGATCAACTGCCGCAAAATTTTAATCCCGCTGACTTTGAAACGGCGGCAGAAGTGATGGAGGCGCTTCGCTATAAAGTCGATGATCGCTGGAGCAGTGTATCAGATCTGGAAACGTACCAGCAATTTTTTGAGCAAGGCAAATTTGCCGGCCTTGGTATTGGTTTGCACTACGATCAGGATGATAATATTTGGATCACATTTGCATACGCAGATTCACCTGCGGGCAGGGTAGGAGTGCAGCGTGGCTGGCGTGTGAGTAAAATCGATGGAGTAGAAGTGAGTGCAATCAGTGATGTCAATGATGCATTTGGACCCAGCGATGTAGGCCATGCCATTCAATTGACGTTTCTCAAGGGCGACGGCTCGGAAGAAACTTTCGATCTGGTCAAGGAAGAGGTGAGTATTAACACCGTCTTGCATCGTGAAGTGATCCAGACGGCTGCAGGAAAGACGGGTTATTTGGTATTCAAAAACTTTATTGAGACCAGTCGTACTGAACTGGATCAAGCT
>CAJQNM010000234.1 GCA_905479665.1 uncultured Saprospiraceae bacterium | reverse complement strand
ACACGGTCATCCAAACATTGACGAAGGGTGAGACCAGTCATCTACTTGATGGTCAACCGGTCTCTGACACTGCACTGATATCCAAACATCGTCTAAGCGATGATCGAGTACATATGATGAAAAATTATTATGCGTATCTCTATGGCCTTCCAATGAAATTACACGATCCAGGTACTCACATCGACGAGCAAGTGATCGAAGAGGAATTCAATACTATTCCCTGCTGGAAAATCAAGGTGACCTATGATCCAGCTGTGGGAGACGACATCTGGTACTTTTATTTTACCAAGGAAAATGCTCGTTTGGTCGGATATCGTTTTTACCACGATGAGACTGCAAACGATGGCGAATACATTACTCTCGAAGGAGAAGAAAAGGTGGGAAAAATGATACTTCCTAAGAAACGGGGTTGGTACATGAATATAGACGATCGATATCTGGGTGCTGATATTATAGTTAATAATTAATGGCAAATAGTTTATAGTGGTGGTTGACCCAGAGCAGTCTATTCTGATATTTACCGTTTTACTTCTGGCTGCCTTTATTGGTATCCAGGGGGATTATAAGGGTTGGTTTGGCAAGGTCTCGGGCGCTCTAGTGACGATCACTTTGGTTGCAATCTTGACCTCCATCGGTCTGCTTCCTTCGGCGGCTGATACTTCCATTACGGTGCCGGCCTATCAGTTTGTCTATAGCTATATCATTCCCATCAGTATACCGTTGCTCCTATTTAATGCGAATTTGCGGATCATCATTAAAACAGCCGGCCGTTTATCCCTGCTTTTCTTGATTGGATCGATTGGCATTGTTCTCGGAGCTATGCTCGCCTACGTCTTACTCGATCTGGGGGAAGAAGGCGCAAAAATAGCTGGGGTTTACGTAGCTACGTACACAGGCGGATCGGTCAATTTCATGTCGGTGGCAAGCAGTTTAGAATTTCTCCAAAGCCCCACCTTTCCGGCTGTGATTACTATTGACAATGTATTTACTAATTTATTTTTCTTCTTGTTATTTCTGATTCCAGCGATCCGATGGGTTGCCGCTCGCTTTATCCCTTACCAAGAAGATGCACCAATTGCTGTCGTCGCTCAATCTGAGCGAAAGATCCCTTTGATCAATACGTTAGCAATGTCCTTTTTTCTTGCCGCCCTGATGGTGCTACTTGCCCAGGTGCTCGATGCTCTTATCCAAGAATATTTGGCACCCGGGTTTTCGGCAGAAATATTATTGATCACGGTCTTTTCTGTTTCCGCCACCAATTTTTTTCCTACACTCTTTCGGTCCATCGCTGATGATGCTTTCCAAATTGGCATGTTTCTTCTGTTTATCTTTCTGGCGGTGATCGGAGCTGCGTGCGATATCCCAGAATTGATCTTTGCTTCGCCCAAACTACTCGTGTTTGTTACGATCACCTTGCTGATCCATCTTGTGGTCATTCTCATCGCCGGTTATCTCCTCAAGTTCAGTCTCGAAGAAACCTTGGTCGCTTCGGCCGCCAATGCAGGTGGGCCATCTATTTCGGCAGCACTCGCCAGCAACTTTGGTATGAAAGCGGGTATGACTCCTGCGGTGCTGGTGGGGATACTCGGTTATGTCATCGGGACATTTTTAGGAATCGGAGTCGGGTTGCTGCTCAGTTAGGCCACCACTCCCTGGCAACTACTGCCTGCTCCTGCTGTACAACCATAACAGTGTTGTGAAATCACGATATCGCGATCATTTAAGATGTCTTCATTGTAATCCTTGAGATGTTGAATTTTACTGGCTACTTTGAGGCCCAGCATCTGATTAAAATCGCAGTCATACAAATATCCGTCCCAGCTTACAGAGATCGTGTTGGTGCACATCACATTTGCTACAGCCGCTGGATTGAAGGCTTCGACCAAAGCGTACATGTAATCTTCGTAGTTGTCAGAGATAATCAGATAATCGAGAAATCGAGAAATCGGCAAATTTGTGATTGCAAATAAATTGTGAAAATAAATCCCAAAGTCATCCCGCAGAGCATGCTTAAATTCCTTTTCCATACTAGCCTGATCTCCAGGTAGAAATGCACCACTGGGATTGTAGACTAGGTCAAGGCGCAAGGTGCTGCCTGGCATACCGTAGCCTACCCCATTGAGCTGTTCCAATGCCTCAATCGACTGATCGAAGACACCAGCACCCCGCTGCTTATCCGTTTTCCCGCGGGTCCAGTGAGGCATCGAACTCACGACATGAATATTGTATTGTTTAAAAAAATCGGGAAGATCGTGATACTTAGGATTAGCTCGAATGATGGTCAAATTGCTACGTACGATGAAATCGGAAATTCCCGCTTTGCTCGCTTCCTCCACAAACCAGCGGAAGTCAGGACACATCTCAGGAGCACCGCCGGTAAGATCAAGAGTGTGAGCGCCCGTATTCTTGATCACCTCGAGACATATTTGCATCGTGTCTCGAGTCATGATCTCCTTGCGGTCGGGTCCGGCATCGACATGACAATGTGCACAAACTTGATTGCACATGTAGCCAAGGTTGATTTGTAAAATCTCCAGTTTTCTTGGTCGCAGAGGAAGTTGGGCGGACTCACTAATTTTTTGAGCAAACGTGGGTAGCTCACCACTGGCAAAGATTCCGCCTTTCAGAACTGCCAACTGATGCTCTGTCTTGGCTAAGGCATTGCCCTGCTTCTGCAGTGACTGCTTAATGTCATTACTCATGCCGTCTCAACCGTCGAGTTTATTCACTTTGTTCATCATCATTACTCCATGCACCAAACTAGCACCACTTTTTATCGCTGCTCCGACATGAATGGCTTCCATCATTTCCGCTTTGGTCACTCCCCGCTTGAGTGTATCCGTCGTGTATGCATCGATGCAGTACGGGCATTGCTCCGTGTGGGCGACTGCCAAGGCAATGAGTGCCTTTTCTCTAGAGGTAAGTGCCCCTTCCTCAAAAACCTTTCCATAGTAATCGAAGAATTTAGTACCTAGTTCTTCGCTCCATTCGGTAATCTGACCAAATTTGCGGAGATCTTTCTCATTGTAGTATGCCATAATTCTATTTGATCTAAGTTGTCTTTACGTACCTAATGGTGCCATTGGATTGGGCAACAGAAGAAATTTATGCAAAGTATAATAACCAACAGGGGCTTCATTTAGGGTACGATGACAGGTAGATGACACCCTTATGTCGCCTTCTAGACAAGCGGATATCGATACCTTTGCAGCAAACAAAAATTGCATGGAAACCCAATCAGTTGCCCAAAATCTACGCTATCAAAGAAAATTGAAGGGGTTCACCCAGACTACACTGTCCGAAAAATCCGAAGTGACTGTAAGGACCATTCAGCGAATAGAAAAAGGAGACGTCAATCCACAACTTCAGACCGTAAAACTACTCGCAAATGCACTGGAAATTGACATCGAAGATCTATTGGTACTCGACAACCCAAAGGAAGAAACCTTGCATAAGAAGTGGCTACTATTCATCCACGGCTCACCGCTCTTGGGCTTTGTCTTTCCTTTTTCTGTGCTCTTCCCTCTCTTTCTATGGCTACACAAACGAGAAGACAATCCTATTTACAATACGCATGGGATAAAAGTCATCAACTTTCAATTGAGCATGACGATATTATATGTTCTTGCTCTTGTGTCGCTAGTAACCATCGAAGGATGGGGTTTCTTTTTCTTCATGGCTGTCATCCCCTTCAATTTTCTGGTCATACTCTATAATATCTTTAAAGCCATCAGCACACAAACGTGCTATTATCCGCTGTCTATTTCGTTTCTAAAAATCCCGGCGACTAAGGTGTCAAATCCATCCTCTACACTCCTAGTAATACCTCTAATTGTGACCTTGGGTTGCTCATCGTCTCAGAAGAACTCAGCATTTGAATCACTTCTTGACTATGAGGGCCAATATGAATACGTTGATAGCACCACACTTACCCTCGTCGCCTCTGAATTGGACACCACTCTCTATGCGGTCATCGATGATGCAAAATACCCGCTCGCGCGCATTGCTCAAGATAGCTTCACCAATATACAAGGCACTCCAATCACATTTAGTCGTGACCATTCAAATAAGGTCGTGGACTACCAAACGGATGGTCAGATCTTCAAACTAATTTCTGTTGACATTGAAAAAATCGAGATGCTCCCAAGACGAGCACTCTTTCACAATCCTGATGGGTATCAATATCAGCAGCC
>CAJQNM010000233.1 GCA_905479665.1 uncultured Saprospiraceae bacterium | reverse complement strand
GCACTTGTAAGCCTATCTTTGATCAGTGGTCAGATGATATACTGTTACGGGCCATTGACTTTAATCCTGATATCTTCGAAGAGGGGCGACTTCATAAGGTTGAAGAGGTCACGAAATATCAGACCGATAAAACCGTCACATGGCTAAACATCGATGGCTTGCATGACATGCAAGTTATACAAGAAATTGGCGAGGTATTTAATCTTGATCAAATGATATTGGCTGAAGTGCTTAATACATATGCTCGTCCGCGAGTAGTGGCATATGACAATTGTCTTTTACTTTCCATCAAGATGCTTCAGCACGAAGATAATTCTTCAGCGATCACAGTCGAAAACCTCAGCATCATTCTCACTGGATCGGTGCTCATTTCCTTTAAAGAAGTTAGAGGCGATGTCTTCGAACCTGTGCGTGAGTGCATTAGAAAACAAAGACCACGCATTAGCAGCTGAAATACCGATTATCTTCTCTTTGCCCTGCTTGATGTCATAGACAATTATATTTACGTACTAAATGAGTTGGGCGAAAAGGTCGAAACACTGGAAGACAGCCTATTGCGCAAGCCCAATGAAGCTGTTATTGATAAAATCAATACGTATAAACGAGAGCTCAATTTCTTACGTCGAAATATTAGGCCCGGTCGAGAAATGATTCTGCTTCTGAGCAAAATTGAATCACCACACATCACCAACTCAGTGGATGTGCACCTAAAAGAACTCCAAGACAACATTAATCAAGCCAGTGATTCGTCGGATAGTTACCGAGAAATTTTATCCGATCAACTCAATATTTATCACACTACTTTATCGCTGGTATTTATGGCACAAACTTCGATAACGTGCCCGAGTTGCACTATCAGTACAGCTATTTACCATGTGGGGAGTGATGATCGTCTTGGCGACTGGCATGTTAATTTATTTTAGACGAAAAAATGGCTATAAAATGATCTGGTCAACCTCCAGCCTTTCCAGTTCGCTAAGGGACCGGCCTGTAAGCCGGAAAATTTCCATGACTGTGATAGAGTTCCGCCATAAGCATTGGGACCATTTTTAAACAGTATATCTTAGAGCTAAACGTAAACGAGTGAAATTAGGATACCATTATGAGAATTAAGTATGTCCTGACTGCGGTACTGTGCACAGCAATCCTCCCTCTGCTCTTTGCGCAATCTCCTTTGGTGAAGGGCGTCTATGGGCACCCCCAACCTTTATGGGATAAGGGTTTCCTCCTCTCTGAGCTGGGTATTAACGCCGTATTTATCCGCAGTCATTCCATAGATTCTCAGACGATAGCCCGGGCAAAGGAGGACGGCCTAAAGATTTATGCGGAGTTTGCCACGCTTAATGGCAAGAACTATGTCGAGAAGAACCCGGAAGCCTGGGCGGTTGATGATCAAGGCAAACAAGTGCGGCCTGCCTCTTGGTTTCTAGGAGTCTGTCCCACCGATCCCGGATTCTTTTCCCATCGAATGCAGCAACTGCGAGGGCTGCTGCAGAAATATCCTCTTGATGGCGTGTGGCTTGATTATTTGCATTGGCATGCCCAATTTGAGGAAAAGGAGCCGATTTTGCCCGAAACGTGTTTTTGCAAGGACTGCCAAAGAGCTTTCACCTCTCATACCAATATCGAATGGCCAACCGGAGATGTCCAGCAGCAGGCTGCATGGATTCTGGAAAATCAAGACTCTACCTGGCGCGACTGGCGATGTCAAGTCATCGTCGATTGGGTCACCGCTTGCGCGGACATTATTGAGGAAGAGCGTCCAGGAGCCTTACTTGGCATCTACCACTGCCCCTGGACCGATGAAGAATTCGAGGGCGCTCGAAAACGCATTCTCGGACTAGACCTGGATGCCCTAGCTGAGCATACGGATGTCTTTTCTCCCATGGTCTACCATGGCCGGATGGAAAGATCACCAACTTGGGTCAGTGATTATCTGCGCTGGCTTGGTAAGAAATTGCACGATGAGACCAACTTCAATCCCTACATCTGGCCTATCGTTCAAGCTCATCAAGTCACCGCAACGGAATTCAGTGCGGTGTTGCAATCAGGATTACAGGAACCCTCTACCGGTGTGATGATGTTTACCTCAGGATCAATCGCAAATGATGAGGCAAAAATTAAGATCGTGGAGAAAATATATACTCAAAAAGAGTAAGCCCTTTTTTTCAATCTACCCTTTCTGTGCAAAAGCCAACAAGAAAGTCACAAGCAAAAACCGTACGTGATAGAAAAATTATTATCGGATAAAATGGGGCCACCAGCAGGAATTCATAGCACTCTACAATAAAACCACTATCCCATTGTCCAGGAAATGAAGAATCGTGGTTATATCACAGAGATCATTGCGAGTCCTCTCCTTTTCATGGGACCACGCGCGAATATGCGTTGACAGTACCCGCCTCGTAACCAAACTCGATGCTTTCTTCCAGATGTTGCAAGGAGCTGTATTTACTGATGTGTTCACTTCGTGTGATTTGTCCTTATATCATAAAGCGAATATTGTATTCCGACTTTGGCATGTCCTCATTTCCTTTAACTAGCATAGTCATCCATCTATCAAGATCCTTGAACAGGCCATTATTAACAATAGTTTCAATCTTGGAGACCGTAGTGGAGGGGGACATCTCTATTTTGTTTTTGTGAACTATAAAGATGATCAAACTTCATTACATATTATAATTTTATATAATGTGTCCCGTCATTTAGTAGGGGACAACTCGCAACTGTGCCCGCTCGCACATCGAAATGGCGAATGCTAAATGTGTACATCTATTCGAAGGGAGCAAATAGAGTACGAAGTCTTCTTGAAGAAAGGTAAGCCCCACCGGTAACATTTCTGCCCTTAAACCTACTAGACCATAAAGCATAGTACACTTAACTTCAGTAGACGCCTAAATCATGAGAACGCACAGAAACAATTTTGCACGAATAGTGCTTCTGTTTGAGGCCATTTGCTGCCTCGGCCTTGCAACTGCTTTGGGCCAAAACAATGCGCAATCAAATAAAGCAATTGTGCGGACGATCGACGTCAGCGTCATTGGTATGGTGACTGATGTAGAAAACCAACCCATCGAATTTGCAACGGTGGTATTGTACAACCGCGACTCCACGATGACGACTGCCACGGTAACCGAAGTAAACGGCCATTTCCAAATGCAGGCCCAGGTGGGGGAGGGTGCGTTTCTGCGCGTAGACTTCTTGGGCTTCGAGCAAAAGACCATCCCACTATCCGCAGAGACCGGGCCCTTGACGATCATCCTTCAATCTGCATCGACGGTCTTAGAAGAAGTTACCGTGACCTCAAGGAAGCCGCTGCTCGAGCAAAAGCCTGATCGGCTGATTGTAAACCTGAGCGCCAGCCTATCGACAACCGGGCAATCTGCTCGCCAAGCGTTAGGCCGGGCTCCCGGTGTCTTGATCAATGATCGTACCAAGGAAATCTCGATTACGGGAAGATCCGGTACGCAATTGATGATCAACGGGCGCATGATCCGTGGATCGGGTGATCTGCTCCTCAGCCAGCTCGAATCGATCAGTGCTGATCAGATTGATCGCATCGAAATCATCCACCAACCTTCGGCCAAATACGATTCCGAAGGCACTGGCGGCATTATTCACATTGTCTTGAAAAGAAATGAGAATAAGGGCTTTAGTGGTGCAGCCGATGTTAATGCTGGCTACGGTTGGGGGCCAAAGTATGGTGGTAATTTCCTGTTTAATTTGCGTGGTATCCGTTACAATTTGTACGGTGACATTAATGGCATGTCCAGTAAGAGTGATCGGGGATTTTGGAATGAAAATCGGCGCTATTTATTTGAAGAAAATTGGTATGAAGCTCTAACAATTAATAGTATACAACGAAATGAACAACGATCAGCAGCTGGAAATTTGGGATTGGATATATTCTTACCAAAGACCACCCTCGGTGTACGGGGAGGTTTTACCGACTGGTTTTGGGAGTTTGAGTCCAGGAGTGTGACCAACCAATATATCAAGGATGAATTGACGAGTCGTCAAGTGTATGATATTCGACCCACATCCCTGACTGATAACTACTACATAAACTTCAATATTGAGAAGAAAATACGGGATAGTGACCAATTGACTTTCGACATTGATTTTGCAAAATATATTTTTCAGAGCCCGGGCGAGTTTACCAACACCCAACCGGAGGCTGGCGAGCTGCAAGGGATTGAAGTGCAGCGGGATGCTCCATTATCACTATTTACGATAAGGTCAGACTACCTCTCTCACCTTCCGCTGGATTTGCAACTTGAGTTTGGCGGAAAATATACGCGCAGTAACATGCGAAATAATGCCACGGTACTTAATAGAGTTGATGGAGAGTGGACCAGAAACGATTTATTTTCGACAGTAGATGATTTTGACGAGCAAATCTTGGCCAGCTACGCGACATTTAAAAAAGATTTATCAGCTCGCAGCAAACTGGAACTGGGCCTGAGATATGAATTTTATCAGTTTGACATTGTCAGTACCAATGACGAACAAAATCAATCCCGTAAGAATGGTAATTTTTTCCCCATCCTGCATTACAATTATTCGATAGACAGCACGCGTAGTATAAATGTCAGCTATAGCAGACGTGTGACCCGACCAAAGTTCAGCCAGCTCAGTTCATTTTTTATTTTCTCATCACCCAGCTCACTGGTCACGGGTGGAGACCCATTGTTGCGGCCTTCATTTAGTCATCTCGGAAAATTGAGCTATCAGTACAATGCTCTGCTTTTTTCTCTCGAATATAGCAACGAGCAAAATTTTATAAGTTGGCATAATACGGTAATCAAAGAACAACACACTCAGTTTTCACGGCCGGTTAATTTTGATCGATTAAGTATTTGGAGCTTTTCCTCCAGTTTTCCATTGCACATTGGCCGGGATTGGAATGCGAATGTTACCCTCATCGGACAATACCGAACGTTGAAGGATTTAAGTGTTCGACCTTTCCCTTTTAGACTCAGCAAGGGGAATATCATGATCCAAATGAGCCATGAAATTCGTTTGAGTAAGACTTTTTCGGCTGACTTCTCTGGCAACTATATTTCCCCCTACGTACATGGTGATCAAATCATGCAGAGCATCGCCGCTTTGAATCTTGGCGTGCAGAAGCAGTTTGGTGCGAATCAACACATTACGCTGGGTATTAGTGATGTATTGCGTACGGCCGCCTGGCACCGCTGGTCGTATCATGACAAGGTTCAGGATATCCAGTCTTGGGGCGATCACAATTTTGGAGTGCGGACGTACATGCTGACGTATTCACTAAAATTTGGAAATCAAAAACTCAAGGGTCAGCGATCCAGGACCACTGCATCGGAAGATGAGAGGCAACGGATATAGCGGAAGAATCCACACACCTGCCTTCCGTCAGACATCCGTTAGACACACCCAAACAGCAGTGAAGTTCATGTGATTCAGCGTAATTCTGTGTCCATGAAAATTGACCAGGTGATGGGAAAGAACAGTGAAGTCAATGTGAATCAAATTGTGCAGCTCAGATTCAGGAGCTATTTGAGAAACCTATGGCCGCCTTTATGGTCAACAGAGAGGGGCCCACTTAGTCGATACAATAAGAGGTTAGATAGAAAAGCCAAGTGAGATCGAACCCTCACCAAGTCTTTTCGTTTGATGTAGAAAACGTTATGGATATCATCTTACACATTCTAGTGGCTGCAGTAGCCTTCTACTTGGGAGGAGCGCTATTGAACGGTGTTCAAATAAAGAACTTTTGGCAATGCGTTATTGTAGCGATTGTGGTTGCTCTGCTCAACGTGACCTTGGGCACATTTCTCAAGGTCATCACCCTCGGTCTTTTGGGTTTCGGCATCTTCAGCTGGTTGCTCAATGCCATTCTCATTCAGGTGGCCGACTAGTTTCTCAAGGGTTTTCAGGTCAAGAATTTTTGGTGGGCTTTAGGCCTCGCTGCCATCGTGAGCATTGCCGGCAGTATACTACGAGGTGTAGTTTTGTAGTATAGTATGTAGTATGTAGGCTATTTCGATGGTCGCTCGTGTATATATAATTCACAAATTTGAAAACTGCCTCCACGATACCCCGTGAATAAAATCTTCTCCTCACTTGGGTGCCAATTGGGAAGTGTGTCGCCATCTTTATTGTAAGTAATCCTCGTCGGATTTCCACCCGTGTCATCCATGATGTAGAGCTCCGGCCGGACTTCTTCCATAGACGTTACATAGACTACCTGAGTGCCATCGGCGGACCAAGCCGGACAGAAATTATGTGTCGGCCAATGTGTAAGGCGTCTATTTTGTTTTGTCTTCATATTGAACACATAGATCTCATCGTCCACATTTTCCGTGTCCTGGCGTGAGAAATAAAGAACCTCATCCCCATTTGGTGAGAACCTGGGGTACGTATTTCGTTTGCCGTTCTTGATTAAGGTTTCTAGTTGGGGATATTTAGTGCGATACATCACGATGTTGCTCTCTTCATCCGAAATTTTCAAAGCGGCTCCGATGCCTTGCCCTTGGGGACCGTAAGAGGCAAATACCAGTTGCGCACCAACCGGCGCATCGACCATTTTTTTCACCTTCAAACTACGAATCCGCATCTCGTAGATTGCATATGCGCTATCTCGATTGGATTCAAATAAAATTTTTCTTCCATTAGGGTGCCAACTTGGTCTGCGATCATCCGCTTTATCCTTGGTCAGACGCCTCAGGTTCTTTCCTTGACTGTCCATGACATATATTTCCCAATTCGCATCACGGTTAGTCTCGAATACGATCCACTTCCCATCAGGGGAATAAGAAGCATACCGATTATCAAACTCTGATGTTGTAAGGCAAGTTTCTTTCCATTTGATAGCCTGCCCGGTAAGCAGAGTAGGTGTGGTCAGGAAAACCACCAGCACGATGAGTTTATTAATAAGTGACACAACAGTCGTTGTCTATTGGATCAACGCAGAAAGTACATTGAACCTTGCAATTCTACTGATAATCCGCCATAATTGGTTTGTGTCTAATGTCCTGCGCAACCCTGCCATTGATAAATCCCTCCAAAGATCATAACTTCAGGTAATTAGAGTAATTAGATATTCCTTAGGATGAAAAGAAGAAAATTTCTGGCTCACTCGATGGCGGCTGTAGGTGCTGTTTCGATGTATGATTTTCCTTACGAGCGCCTTATCAGCAAAGAACGCTGCTTTGCTGATGATCGAGTTACGCTTGGTGATTCCGGCATCGAAGTATCCCGGCTTGCCATGGGCACCGGAACGCATGGAGTAGGTGGAAGTTCCAACCAGAGCCGGAAATTAGGCCTCAAAGGACTGGGGGACCTGCTGTACCGTGCCTACGACAATGGTGTGAATTTCTGGGAATCTGCTGACCAGTACGGCACACATCCTCACCTAAGAGAAGGGCTAAAATATGTGGACCGCGAAAAAGTAGTCGTTTTAAGTAAAACCCACGCAACTACTGAAAAAGAAATGAAAGCCGACTTGGATCGCTTTAGGAGCGAACTCGGCACGGACTACATTGATATTATCCTACTTCACTGCATGACCAAAGATGACTGGCCTAAGATCAAAAGAGGAGCCATGAATGTTTTGGCAAAAGCCCGTGAAGACGGTATTGTGCGCAGCCATGGCGTTTCTTGCCATACGCTGGGAGCGCTCAAAACAGCAGCCGATACTGATTGGGTGAAAATTAACCTTGCTCGTTTTAATCCAATGGGTGTCAGTATGGATGCTGATGTCGAAACCGTGCGACCTGTATTGCAAACAATGAAGGCCAAGGGCAAAGGCATTATAGGAATGAAGGTTTTTGGCGCGGGAAGATTGACGGACAAAATCGATAAATGCCTTCAATTTGCGCTCGCCCAAGAATTCATGGATTGTTTTACCATTGGTCAAGAGAGTGCGAGTCAATTTCATGATCTGGTGAAGCGAATTCCCGATGCAAGTAAGCGTGGGTGATTCATTTTGAGTTAATTCCAGAGGTCTTGATAGAGTCCGTCGTATAAATGAATGTACTTAGGTTGGCTGATGATACTGTTCCACTGTTCGGTTCTGGTACTTTTGAGCTTATAGCTTTTTGTGCCCTGTCTAAATCCAAAATAGCTGCGTCCAAAACAGCAACTTATTTTTCATCAATCCCTCACTGCACAACCACAAAGTTCGCCTTCAAGGTTTCGCAGACTGAACAGACATATGAATGAGGAAGCTGCTCGAAAGGAACACCAGCCGGTACGTCATTTAAAGCGTCACCAAATCTGCTATCGTATACATTGAGGCAGCTAGGACACTGATACTGCTCCAGCCGGACCTCATCGGTATTAGTAAGGAGCTGAGGATCCTCGATTTCAATTTTCTGCTCTTCTCCCATTTGTTTGTAATAGGTCCTACTCAGTTCCATGAGCAGCAAAGGCAGCTCGCTTTGGTCGATGTCACGAGCGTAAACGTGGTACCTTCTAGTGTCGGGGTTAAACTGTTTAGCGTATTTAATATTATAGGACTGATCCTGAGACTTCGATGATTGATCCAACAACTTATTGCGTTCGATAACAATGGACGTAAATTTATTTTGGCCGGGATCACGAATACCAAAAGTAAGTCCGTAGGTACTGATATCCCGTTGATCAAATTCTCTAACAATAAACCGCTTCAATTCAAGTGCTTCTGTATCAGCTACTGGTAAGTCCCAATTCAGTTCAAGAGAAGAATGGCGCACATTAATGCCAAAACTTCCCAGCAACTTTTCCCAAATTAGTTTTTCACTTTTTGGGATGCCTTTGACAATCAGAGATTTCCAAGGAGTTAAACAGACCTTACCTATACTTGACTCGAGGCACAAATTGCAGAGATCATCAATAAAATCAAGATTATAGTAATTGTTACGCCAATACAATCCCAACCAATAGTGATCAGCTCCCATCTTGTTCATGCCTTCGTAGTAGGGAAATACTTGTTGATTGATCGTCAGCGGTTTCTTTATCGTTCGATGATTAGCCTCCAACTCTCCCATCACTTCATCAAAAAGCTCGTGCACATCGGACACGTCATCGATCACAGTTTGGGTGAGTCCGACAATACTTGCAAGGTCCCAGGTGAAAATCAACACTGGAAAGCACTCTAAATCATTCTTGCTGGGTAGATGAACAAAGAGATACCAGTAATCCTCCTCTTCGGCCGCCACAAAGTTGAGTTGACCTGTGAATAGCGGCACCAAACACTGCCTGGGATCGGTGATATTGACACTCATCGTTACCGGCTCACGAAACTGTTCGAGAATATTTAAGTACGTGGCTCCAGTCAACCAGGAGGTCGACGGAAGAATATCGCTTGAAACATAAGAACTTACGATATTCATAAATTTTCGATCGGTGACCAGATGATCGAACCCCGATTCCTGATGAATGCATTTTTTATTTGCGGGGAAAATTATATCCTGACGTGAACCGATGTGAAAACCAGAAAGGGAGCGCTGATAGCCCTCCAATACGACTTGCTTTAGCTCGCTGGGTGACAAAACCCCGCCCCTCACCAATACGCGATCTAGATCTTCTTGCATGATACCTAGATTGTGGCGACGGCCAGGTTTGACACTAGAAACTCTTGAACTTCGGGTTTACAACTTCCGCAACCCATTCCGGCACCACTCTTTTTGCATAATTCGTTGAAATCATGACACCCCTGTTCAATATAGTCACGTAAGTTCCCTTCGCCTACTTGATTGCAGGAGCAAATTATAGGTCCCAAGACAGGTGCCTTCTCCACTTGATTTCTCAGGAGCTCGTCTCTTTTTTCAGAAAGCTCCAGTTGATCTTCAATTAACATTTTAAACTCAGCGAATTCTGTCTTATCGCCAATTAATATAGCCCCAACCAAGCGGTCATCTTTCACGATACACTTCTTGTAATATTTCCTCTTCAGGTCGGAAAAAATGACTTCATCGTAGCTGGGATCTTCCGAAGGGTATTTTATTTGGCCAATGCTGCACAGATCAAAATCATGAAACTTGAGGATGTTCATGGGCACTGATCCATTGTAAATGGTACTTAGATCGCCATTCATGGAATGAGCAAGGTGGTCTGCTTGTTGCTCTGCTGCAGCGGTAATGCCATACATGTGATCATTGTATTGAGCGATCTCACCGATGGCATACACATTTTTTGCACTGGTTTGGAGATATTCATTCACCAACACTCCCCGAGCACAATCTATGCGAGCCCCACGTGCTAGATTAAT
>CAJQNM010000232.1 GCA_905479665.1 uncultured Saprospiraceae bacterium | reverse complement strand
ATCGCGCTGGAGTTTATCAATGATTGCGATCTGGTTGGGGGGATCGCCAAACCAGTCTCCATGATTATAGAGGGCCAGCCGGCAGCCCATCGACTCCACTTCATCAGCAATCTGGCCGATCATTTTACTGCCCATGGCCACACGAGCGGTACGGTGCACTTTTTTGAAAAAGCCCTCATGAAAGCTCAGCCAAATATCGGTTTTTAGACCTGACTCTCGCAAAATATCGAGCATCCTGCGATTATCTCTACTGAGGCTGTCGAGTGAGTCAGCATCATCATCGATCCATAACCACACCGCCGAAATTTCAATGCCCGCTTGTTGGGCACTGCGTATTTCATCGGCCATCGTGTTAAGATTTTTTGTGCGCCAGTCGTACGCATATCGTTTTAGTCCGAGATTTTTGAGCATCTCCATACGTTCAGCAGGAGATCGCTCGAGCGAATCGAAAGGCACTATGCACCAGGCAATTAAATCAGCAGGCTGCAGTTGATCGGGTATCGTTTGGCAACTCGAAGTACTTAATGCTGCCAACAACGGAAGAGCTAAAAACAGTATTCGAAAAGCCCTCATGACTGGATATTTTGACATTAATTGCAAAATAGATTATTTATAGTTGGGGTTATTTGAAGGAGTAGCTTTCTTTTACAGTATGGTGTTCAGAGATCAATTCGATTGATGCAGAGGCCTCAAATCAAATCAATGAGTAGAGACCTGCTCCTCATCGGAGCGTTGTGGAGTTTTGGCGTAGCATTCTCCGCACTTTCCTGTGGCTTCTTCAAGCAGCAGCCCACGATGATCGAGCTGGTGGAGCAGAGTCTGACGCCACCCCTTACGCTTGTTGGAGATGAAGGATGGGATATGACAGATAGGATGGCCCATTACGGTGTGCCAGGAGTGAGTCTGGCAGTAATCTCAAAAGGGGCGATAGCCTGGAGTAAAACGTACGGTGTCGTGGACAAGGTGAGCGAAAATCCTGTGGAGGAGCAGACTCTTTTTCAGGCGGCCTCGATCAGTAAGCCACTTACCTCCATGGCTGTCATGTACCTTGTGCAAAATGGCATGCTGCAATTGGATAGCAATGTCAACGACTATCTGGTAGATTGGAATCTTGATGTAAACGAGTACAATCGTGATAAACCGGTTACTCTTCGTCACCTCATGAGTCACACCGGCGGTATTTCTGTGCATGGTTTCCCAGGGTATCATCCCGATGAAGACCAACCAACCTTAATTGAGATACTTGATTCAGATGGCCCGACAAATACATGGCTCATCCGTCCGATCAGTGAACCAGGTGAATTTGATTATTCAGGAGGTGGATATTGCATTTTGCAACAAATACTGATCGAGCAAAAGGGCACAACGTTTGTCGATCTGATGCAGGAGTTGGTTTTGGATCCGCTAGAGATGACCAGGAGTACTTTTCAGCAACCTCTCGATGACGAACGCTTGATGCATGCGGCCACCGGTTATTTTCCCAACGGCACAATGGTCGATGGTCGCAGGCACGTCTATCCTGAAATGGCCGCCGCCGGCTTATGGACGACGGCAAGCGATCTTGCTAAATTTGGCATTGATCTGCAGTCCTCCTTTCAGGGTCTTGGAAATAGGATATTAGATGTAAAAATGGCACGTGAAATGCTATCACCCGTTTATGATAGCACGGTAGCTCATGGCATCTTTTTGGAAACCCACCAGGGGGAAACTTATTTTGGACATGGTGGTTGGAATGCTGGCTTCAGTAGTGAACTATTAATGCACCGAGATCGGGACTATGGAGTTGTGGTGATGTTAAATAGTAATCACCCCAAATTTATCGATGAGCTCATTCGGGCAGTCGCAGAAACGTACCAGTGGCAAGGCTACATTGAGCCTGCCTATGAGACAAAACCAGTAAATCAGGCCGATCGAAATAAAATCTGTGGTCGCTACAAGTACAGTTCTGATCGGATCATAGAGATTTATCAAGAGGAGGACAGTATTATGATGCGCTTTCCCAATAGTGAGCCCGTACAATTATTTCGTACGACGGAAAATCAATATGTGCGGAGAGAGCGCTCGGGAACTATCGAGTTTCGTAAACATCAGGGTGGACAGTATCTGGCTTTTACCGAAGAGACTACTGACTCCATCAAATTTGATCATCCCAAACTAGCGGAGCACGAGAAGTTGCCTTTCGAGTATATCATGGAAGGCAAATTTGAGAAAGCCAGGCGGGCTTATTTCAATTTGGATAAAGAGAATCCCAGGGATGCTGATCTAATGGCCTACCGCATCACGGGCGTGGCCAAGCGCTTAGTGGATCGGGGAGAGCTTAAGAAAGCGATTGCTCTACTCGAAATTAATTCAGAATTGCATCCGGGTAGCTATGTGGTTTTTCATGAGTTGGCCGAAGCATACCTTAAAGATGGCAAGCAAGAAAAAGCACTGCGCAATTACCGTAAATCTCTGAAGTTTTATCCCCAAAACGAAGAGGCGAAGAAGATGATTGAGAAACTGGAGAATCCATTGGTGGAGATATAGATCTGTGAAATCCCGAATGATCATTCGGCATCTATTTGGCCAATTAAAAATTAGATTTTTAATTAGCCAAAAGAAGGGAAGGGATTTGCTGCGATGTACTGATAGCAGAGGTTTGAGTGGACGTAAAACGACGGCATACAACATTCAAAGACCTCGAAAGCCCTTGATTTCGCCACTTGTCAGAGCGGGACAGGCCTTCGATTTGACTCCGAGATCGTCATCCTTAGGGTGGCGCAAAAGTCTCTAAAGCG
>CAJQNM010000231.1 GCA_905479665.1 uncultured Saprospiraceae bacterium | reverse complement strand
TTCAGCGTGACTTACCTCCTAGCTTCTGATTGGAGGTACAGCCAGACTTGCTAATCTTGCGCTTTGCTTCAGACCTGAAGCATAGCACGTCACTCAAGCTCCCGAGCAGGGTCATTTATGCAACCTCAGCAAAATATTATTAAATCATAGGAGTTAGAAGGATAAACAAAACGATGAAACCAACGCAAATCATGATTTTCACAGTTGCCCTTCTGTTTACTTCATCTTGCGATTTTCCTGAGCATTATTTCACACCTGACCCAAATTGCAACTCAAATGCAATAGAGGATCTAGGAAATGAAAAGCAGAAAGAGCTAGTCGCAAAATTGCGAAATGTGGCACCAAAAGAGTATCGATATTATTTCAAAACGTTTAAGGAGGAAGGAAATAATACCTACATGATTACAAATTTTAGAAACGATGAGTCTTGTTTTGATATAAAAATGTTGGTTGATAAATGGGATAGGTTGGCAGGAATGAAAAGAACAAATGGAAAATCATATCCCAAAGAACTTTATGATCTAAAGTGGAAGATAGAATCTATCGATGGCGCAGAAGTAGTTAAATATTTGAGTATGCATAAAATAATTGATTGAGAGCAATTCGATCCGACTTCAATTGAGAACACTTCAGTCGGCAAAACACATATTTAAACACAGTACGAAATCTACTCACCCTCTGCCAATCGATTCAAAATCCCATCAAGTGCAGCACGATCATAGAGACGCCCAGCCCGAAATACGGAAGATATCGCTTGGGTATTCTTGATGCTCTCCAGGGGGTTGGCATCGAGCAAAAGTAAGTCTGCTGCCATGCCTTCGCGGACAAAGCCCATTTTTTCTTGCAAATTAAAATACTCTGCCGGCCGCTGGGTGGCAGACTGGATTGCTTGGAGGGGAGTAAGACCTGCCTGCACCAGCGTTTCCAATTCTAGATGAAGGCTTCTGCCGGGGGTGAGAAAAAATATTGGGCAGTCCGTGCCAGCCATGATGGGAATGCCCTTCTCGTTTATCTTTCTCACCATATTGAGTTTCCACTTGGAGTATTCCTTCTGAAACTCTGGTATCTCTTGCTCGGCAAAACTTGTGCTATTCTTGCGCCAAGAGGCCTCAATGGAATCGGGCAAATAGGTGAAGCTTCGGCGAAACTCTTCGTTCATGAAGGGACGCTCAGTGCCGGCTAAATTAAGAGCCATCGTTGGTATCTGCCAGACATTGTTTTCGGCAAGTACATCGAGCACTTGATCAGCGATGAGCGGGTCAAACGTTTCTACCGCATTTTGACGCTGGGCGTCGTGAATACGTGTACGCAGTATCCCTCCCGGATCATTTTTTCCGGCGGCCAGAAGGGCCCGACGTTTCTCCAATAGAGCGTCTGCGTCTTTTGCACAAGCCAACTCAAGATTGCGCATGTGCTCCATACTGTTGAGACCCGCCCGAGATGCGTCTACAACACTCATGCTGAGTGGGACATGGCCAGTCACCTTGAGGTTTTTCTTTCGCGCCATTTCTGTGATTCTGACAAATTGCTCAGGAGTGAGCATTTCATACGCCTTCAGCAGATCAACACCCATGCTGTCGAGAAACTCAACTTGCTCTTCCACGTCTTCGATAGTAGCGAGACCCACCGATAACTCGGGGACCATGGGCCCACTTCCATCGTATACGTTGGGATCTCCATCGAGCAGTGGTCCCGCAATCATTACCCTCGGAGCAGCGGTGCTGTCGGCTGCTGCGAGTGCTTTCCATTTCTGCACAAAGTCAATTTTCCCTCCCGTATCTCGCACACTGGTTATGCCATAGGCCAGAAACAAATCAAACATGCTGGGAGCCAATTCTTCCATAAAGGCAAAGTGGACGTGGGCGTCCCAGAGACCGGGCATGAGGTATTTTCCGGTGCCATCGATGGTTTTGCTTGCTTGTACCTTGGTCATCTTCGCGGCGTCATCAACCTGCGCGATCAACTGGTCGTCGATCACTACCGTTTGATCTTTGATCAGGCCCCTTCCTGGGTCGATGATATTTACATGGGTGATTCTGAGATCGGGAAAACCTTTTGGATCACTTGGGCCGCAGGCGATCAGTAGGGAAAGCGGAAGAAGTAAAGAGAATCGAAGCTGCATGGAAGACAAATTACAAATGTATTTTTTCATCCATGGCGCTGGTAAAATCTGCGACACCCGTGGTGCTGATCAAGGATGATTTGGGCTTTAATCATTTTTCTTGAAATAGCCTTCATTAGATACAGCAGCATCATCTACATAGATATTTGCTTCTTTCAACCAAACCTCAGCGTAGTTTCCTGTTTCATATTGCTTTTGAATATCTCCGCCAAACGTTTCGGCACCAGAACACCAGTTCATGTTTTCTTCCGGCGATTTTCCATTCGTTTGATTGTACGAACCGAGCTTGAAAAACAGGCCCTCATTTGCATACGCATTTTCTCGTTCCACTCCGTCTTGACCGATGGGCACAAATAGTTCTTGCGTTTGAGCAGGAATATCCGACGTCGTTGCATATTCGGAAACGATCAAGTTTTTTGTAAAGGTTTTGGTTTCATGCTCTTCGCTGGTAAATGTTAGATACATGATGCCTTCTTTGACTTCGATTTCATAACTGAATTCTTCACCCAGCTTAATGCCATTATCAGGTTCTTCCGGGTAGGTGTCTTCTTCCGTGCCAACAGTAGAGAAGTCGTAGCCCCAAACAGCATATGAGAAATCCCATCTTTTTGCATTGTCAACACCGGCAGTATTGATTTCGTAATGCCAAAAAACCGAACCTTTGGAATGTCCTGGAAATTTTTTGTAAAATATCTTAAGAGGTTCGTTCTCATGTCCATCGGCACTGTGAATCTGACCAACGACTACGGAGTGGGAAGCGGCTACGCGGGCATCACCCGAAGATGATACATTCATTACCTTGACCGTAGCGGTTAATTTGGCATCCGTGACAGGAGACCATTTTTTCAATTGAGCCAATTCGGTTCTTGTATTGTTGGAAGTGCCATGGGTGTCCCCGGCATTGGGAGCCTTAAAAACAACCCAATCGTGGTTACCATCATTTGAGGTGTAGAAGAAATCTTCATTTTCGAAATTAGTTGCTTGCCCGGCATTTGAACCATCGCCCAGAATCAAATTCCAATGATTGAAAAATGGTATAGCGTCACTTGCATAGATGGTTTTTTGACCTTCCTTTTCATTGGTTTTCTTAGCTGGATTAGAGCAGCTATTGAGTACTAGAAAAAGACTAAGGATTAAGAGAAGGGGATTGTTGTTTTTATTCACTTTTTGGAATTTATTTATTGCTGATAAGCGACGGTAGTTATTTCTCAGCCTTCTTTCCCGATAAATATTCTTTGGACTGAAAACAAGTAGCGCCGATTTTTTAAAATATCTTGGGTTTCTCGTTATAATTGATTCACATTCGGATTCAAGCGCAGTATAATACTGGATTCCGTCTCCAAAATCTTTAAAATTGTGATCGTTGAGAGCCAATTCAACTATTTTATCGTTTAGTTGTGTTCTTATGCGTAGATCTTAGCTTTCTCAATGACCCGTTGATTCAGGCTTAACGTTAATTTCTTGTTCATATCGACATCTTCATACCTACAAATATAGATGATTATTACGCAAAAGAGAGATTTTTCTAACGGGTCAATATGCACGATTACCAATCGACATTTCGATATTCGTAATTTATTCAGGACTCGGCCTTATTTTTCCAGGTACGTACGAAATCGATATTGCTACACGTATCGTGCCCACTGGTGAGCCGTAGGCCAAAATAGATCAAACACGCCGCCACCAAAACACCAATTCTCTACTTTAGGCGATTTTCCACTTGTTGGATTGTACGTACTGAGTTTGAAAAAGAGTCCCTCATCGCATACGTATTTTCACATTCATGCCGTCTGGCTTGGATTAAATTAAAATAAGAATAAAATAGTCGCTGGTGCATATTCCTTTTGTTCTTTGTACGTATCGCCTATTGAGAAATGGCAAGTAGCGATGCCTTCACTGTAGCCGATATTTTTCAAAGCGCTTAAGAGCCTGCAGAGAGTAGTCGAGTGCACCACTGAAATCTAGCTGTTTACTAGAGACCTTGGCAAGGAGATTGAGAGACATCGCGTAGCCTACTATCGCCCATTTCCTTTTCAAGCTGCAGTCCTCTCTGCAGGTATTCATGGGTACGAGGATAATCGTCTAGCGCAAAGTATATATCGCCAATATCGGAAAACGCACATTTCCATAGTCTCCATGTCATCCATCTCCTCAGCAATTTTCAAGCCTTGCTGGTAGTAATCCAAAGCGGATACATGATCCCCAAGAATATCATGCATGACTCCGATACTATTCAGAAATTTTGCGGTGTTCGTTTGCTGTCCGGTAGTTTCTGCTGCAGCCAGGGCCTTCTTGAAATTGGTCATTGCATGAGCATAGTTCCCGAGGTTATAATGCCCATACATGACCTAGCAGTTCATATCCGTCTCTGGCAGCTTCTAAGCTGCGGTCGATACCAAATCTAGTCAGCTCCTTTGCCATGAATATGGCTGAATCCGGAATTAATTTCGAGGTATTCATAGATGTACAACCTATAGGGATGTGCTCGCACTGAATCATCCTTGGTCACATCAAGCCAGATTGCATGCAGCGAGTCAAGCTGGGCTTGAGCGGGTAGGTCAGATTTGGTCATCGATAGGAGCCCAATGAGAAAGAGCGCACTAGCTATTGAGAGATTCAGAACGGTCAAAGTCCATCGTATCAACACGGTCTGTATTTTAATCCTTGCATTCAAACAAACTGTTGCAATCGAAGAGTAAATTTAGCCCCGTTTTCGATCGCGCACCCGCATCAATCCCTCTTGCACCAGCGAAGCCACCAAAACCCCATCTTCCGTAAATATGCTTCCTCTAGCAAATCCTCGGCCACCTCCCGCCCACGGGCTGTCAAGGTGAAAAAGGAGCCAATTGTCGATCTGGATATCACGGTGAATCCACAGGGCATGATCTAGCGAGGCCATCATTAAGTCCTTAAAATCTATCTTGTCGCGATGAGGTAAAATGGCACTGGATAGTAAATTGTAATCGGTTGCGTAGGCCAGAATACGGCGATGGATGCGCTGATCTGCTGGGACATCTCCATTTGCCTTAAACCAAATACTTTGCTGTGGTTCCATTTTCTCTTTGCGAAAGAAGGAGGTAGGATCAAGAGGTTTGAAAAGGATCGGGCGTGGTCGTACCATTCGTTTTAAGCTCTCGGGCATGGTCTCCCCAAATTTCTTCAGCATGTCCTGGTCTGAAAGTAATTGATCAGGGGGCGTGATGTCTGGCATTGCTATTTGATGCGAGATACCATCTTCATGACGATGAAATGATATGGACGTGACAAAAATCTCCCTGCCATGCTGGATGGCACGCACTCGCCGCGTCGTAAAGCTTCCTCCATCCCGAGTACGATCTACATCGTAGACGATCGGTGCCTGAATGTCCCCAGCCAGAATGAAGTACGCATGCATAGAGTGCATTTTGCGATCTTCTGGCACCGTGTGCATGGCTGCATGCAAGGACTGCGACAAGACTTGTCCGCCGAAAACACGACCAGAGCCGATGTCATGACTTGGTCCTCGAAAAATGTTGGTTTCAATCTGCTCGAGATCGATCACTTTGAGTAATTCTGCAACGGTCTTCATTTATTTTCTTTTCGATCCTAGTGACATAAAATGGCGGGGCAAAGCTATGAATCACAAGAGATAATCAAGCAAAGGATCGCTGTCACACTTCTTGTGTTTTACTACCTTCTGCCACAATAGAAGGTATCGCAAGATATGATCAACGAAATAAGCGCATAAAACCCCACTTATGAAAGCGAAAGGATTGATGTGCCATGAACTGGGTGCGATTGAAAATCTGTCACTGGCCGACTACGATATTCCGGTTCCCCATGAAGGGGAGATACTGATTCAGGTTGCCATGGCTGCCGTAAATTTTCCCGATTTGCTCATCGTGCAGGGGCTCTACCAGGCCCGGCCAGAACTTCCGTTTGTGGTCGGGTCGGAGATGGCTGGCATCGTGCAGGAAGTAGGGGAGCAGGTCCCAGGAATTCAGGTGGGTGATCGTATTGCCGGGTATGCTCGTACCGGAGCTTTTGGTACCCATGCCATCATTAGGGCACAAGATGCACTATTGCTGCCTGCAGATGTCACGATGCAACAGGCGGCAGCCTTTACCGTCACCTACGGCACATCTTATCATGCCTTGGTCGACCGAGCACAGCTACAGGCTGGAGAGCGTGTCGTTGTCTTAGGTGCTGCGGGGGGAGTAGGTCTGGCAGCGGTGGAAATTGCTGCCATGCTTGGTGCGGAGGTTATAGCGTGTGCCTCAACATCCGAAAAATTGGAGCTGACCAAGAAATATGGCGCGACACATACGATAAATTATACCGAAGAAGATTTGGCACCCCAACTGAAAGAGATACTTGGGCGGAGAGGAGCAGACATCATTTACGATCCGGTGGGTGGCGATTACTCAGAGATCGCTTTTAGGAGGCTGGCATATGGTGGACGCCATCTGGTTATTGGTTTTACTGCGGGTAAGATTCCAAACCTCCCGATGAATTTACCCTTGCTTAAATCGGCTGCACTGATGGGTGCCTTTTGGGGGGCTTTTTGCAGTCAATTTCCGGAGCAGGCTAAGCAGAATCATGAGCAAATCTTATCCTGGATCGCGGACCAAAAACTAAATCCGATGGTCTCCAAGGTATTTCCTCTTAGCGAGGGAGTGGCGGCCCTCAACTGGGTCGGTGATCGCAAAGCCTTAGGGAAAATATTAATTAAAATGCCATCCTGAATGAGTATTCAAAGTTTCGGGGTAAATTAATCCGCTAGTGAGCCCACTCCGAAAAGGTCGCCAAATCAAAAATGGCTCTTTTGGCGATCTTTCCATTTTTCTCAATCGGCTGATACTCAGGCATCACCCAATCTCGAAAAAGTGCAAATCTCACCTGCCTGCCTGCGCCAGCAGGCAGGTCCAAAATCGACTCATTTTATGAAGATGGCACTTTCCGGAGTAGGCTCACTAGTGTGTGACGCGAACAGCGCGCAGTACAAGGGTACATTTTTCTCGACAGAGCTAATATTTTCTATCCTTGCGAAACGGAAACAGTCATATCTAGTATATGTCGTTCTTGGTTAGGAATCCGACCTTATTTATTTTAGGTTGGGAGAGCAGTAAGAACCGATCAGAGCAAAATACTGTCCGAGCGGATATGGTCGGAAATTAGTAAAAACACAATCTAGCTGGACTTCAAAAACCAGATTCAAGATCTAAAGATCAAGGCGAGTTTATTTTGCTCCGGTTCGTGTGTTCTCCCAGCCGTTAAGAAATAAATCAAGTCGCGGCTTTTGTTAAACTTTTGCCGTCAAAAGTTTACCCCGCTGGAAGCGAATGTCATTTGTTCAAAATATACGAAATAATCATCGAAATACGTGACTTCGTAAATTCACCTCTAAATAACTTGCAGTAACTAAACTCGAATTTATTTAATTCACAGCAAACTTAGAAGTACCCCACAATTGTTTACCCTGATCAGTGATTCCTTCTACAACAATTAAATAGGAGGTAGATTGATTTGATGTATAGAATTCAATCTCGGCTTTTCCATCTTCAAACGTGAGCTTAGGCTCCCAGTGTAAAGTGGTGCGATATTCGAGCATTCGATTGCTTGCATCTCCAGATTCGGGTTGGTAAAATTCTCGTGCTTGATAGTACCCAGGATGCTCCATGCTGACGAGATCACTCACCCGTTCTTTGGGATCACCCTCAATCGTAGATTTTGTGTAGACGGCAACCACGCCGCTTTGATTGCCACCCAGTGCAGTAGACTTTGACATGCTTTTGATCACATCGATAAATGCAATGCGATCCATGGGAAAAGTATTGAGAAACCCTGCTGTGACTACGGCGCCATCAAGCAAGAATGATGCATTGGGATTCAGGCTTATGGAGTTGGTGCCCCGTATGCGTACAGTGCGCTCCGGAAACGTACCGATTACTTGCACTCCGGGTACTTTACCACGGATAAAATCGAACAGGTTAATATAGGAGTCGGATTGAGGAAAATCCTTGATCAACAATCGATTATCTGGGTCTTCGTAGATGATCGACGATTCATGATACTTTACGTCTGGATCAAGTTTAGTATCGCTTATTACAACTTCTTCCAGATCGACCGACCACAAATTACCATAGCTTTCGTCCACCAGGCTATTGTAGCGCACCACCTCGGTGTAATTGGTCACAAATTCTGGCGTAAATCGGCTAGTCCACCGAGGGGGTAGTGGCTGATCTATGATCAACCGATCAATGTCCATCATATCAATGTCCAATTTTTTGGCCTTGGTCAGGCCACCTTTCTTTGATTTCTTTTTCGTGACATCACTTGCTCTTTGGCCACGGAAAACGAGCCCGGTCGTATCTTGAAGATCTAAATCTCTAAAAATAAATCGACCCGTAGAATCTGATGGTGCAGAAATCATTTTAAAACCTGAACTCATTGTGCTGAGTAGCACTTCCCCTTGCATTGGCTTGCCGTTTACTCCTCCTCTTTTGGTGATTCCCTCAAAACTGAATCCGTTTTCGGGCAGATGTTTTATTGTCGGATAGTTTTTGCCGAGTGCGTCTTTCCAGGTAAATCTGCGCCATCCGTGGGTGAGCATAATTAAATCAATTTCTTTCAGGCGCGGGCTATTGGGATCCTCAAAGTAATGCGCAGGATGCTCGATGCTGCCGGGTAAGTCTGCGGCCAAGAGAAGGTGAGCTGAAATATTATTTTCCGGGAGACCTATTTTTTCTTCGAAAATTGACAAGGCGGCCTGAATGTTTTCGGTGGGTTTTTCCAAATCAGGAAACTCCAGTTCTAGATTTACCTTTTCCATTTGCCCGATGCTCCCAGATTGAATGCCAGCTTTCACGGCAATGATCTCTTTGTGCACATACAGCAAGCGTTCTGCTACTGGCTGATCATCGGCAGAAAATAGGGTGAGGTGGTGCACTCCACCTTTTAACTCACTGGCTTTGATCGAAAAGGTCATCGACTCACCCTGCAGTTCATCGAATAGCCATGGTGTTCCGCCACGCAAGTGCCCCAGCACGTAGGAACCATCAAGATCTTGATCTGGACTGCAAACCACCTGTACAAAGATTTCCTCCTTATGGGTATTCTGCAATGTGAGTGAATGCCCACTTGATTTAGGGACAGGGAGAGCTATATTTTTGCTGCTGGGATCATCAACAAGTTCGATGCGGTAATCAAGCTCACAATTGGGCACGTAGGAAAACTTGCCATATCCTTGTTCATTGGTCGCAAAAAGAGTGACTAGATTGTCATCAGAATCCAGCACGCGAGCTTTTATCGGCACCGAACTCTTCACCCCGACGGTATTCTTGAGACCACAGATGAGATCACCACCTTCAGGAAAAAATCGGACCGTAGAACCATCTGCATTGTCTTTGGGCTCATCTGGCCCTTCGTCAACATTGGCTGCCACCTTGCTCAATTCGAAAGAGCGATGGAAAAGATGTGCCTCATCAAAATTGAGCATGTACTTGGTGTAGGCACGTAAGATGTAGCGGCCAGCTTGCCATTGTGGAGCGAGGTGAAAGTCGCCCGATCCCGCACCTTCGCTTACCCGAATATTCCTGCGCGCGACGATTTCTTCTGCTTCGTTGATCAGCTCTACATAGACCGTTTGACTTGGCGTGAGGAAACTGTGATCGATTGCATTGACCAAATAGACCTTAAACCATAGGGTCTCTCCCAGAGAGTAATAGGACTTGTCTTGCTGCACATAGGCGATTTCTTGGGGAAAACTATAGTGCCACTGTGCCAGTGCATCGAGAGCTGATTTGGGAGGATACGGTTTCCAGGTTGTTGCGGAAATAAAGAAAAATAAAGCTGTGAGTAGGAAATATCGGGACATGTCAGTAGGATGAATTTTGGAAAAGTTAGGTCTATAGCGAGGCAATGGATGGAATTTTAGGGCTCTTGGCCCTATTAAGTGGGTATGCCTAGATCTAATTTCCCCAAATGAAAGTAGATAAGTAACCTAAAGTTATTCGGATTTCGGAAACCTCTAGCTGTCCTTTTAATTTCTTGGATCTTCAGGTTTACATTCTCAGCATATGCGTTCGTTGCTAATTCCTTAAAATAGGTCTTAATGCCATACCAATGATTGTGTAACATATTGACGAATTTTAAGATTGGTTCCAATCCTGTTTTTTTCGCTTGTTTTATCCAGTCATTGAGCCAGTACAATCTCTTGTCATACTTTGCGTGATCAAAGACATCCCGCAGTAATTCTTTGAGCCTATACGCTTCCCCTATG
>CAJQNM010000230.1 GCA_905479665.1 uncultured Saprospiraceae bacterium | reverse complement strand
GAGTAGTTGTTCTCTGCTAGGAATCTGCTGGCATGAGAAACTCTAGACCAGCTGACGTCAAAGCCATGAATATGATCTAAATTCAATTGGGTGACATCCAGAAAAGGAACCAGCGTCACAGCCTCTCCCACACCAGCTTTGAGAAAGGATGAGGCCTCTGGACAATATTCCTGCAACAACTTGGCCATCTCAGTGCACTTTTTCCTTTTGAGTGCTGCATGTGTTTCATCTCTCATTGCCTCAACATAGCTACCAGCCTGGAGGTCGTAGGCAATTTCTATATGTTTCACCTTATTGAGATCGTTGTATCTTTGCGAATTACCATCACTCAGAAGGTGCATAATATTTTCACCCTTTTTATATGCATTGTAGAGCTCGCTCATGCTGGGGCGAGGGAGGTGGTCGAAGAATTCGCTCATGTACGTATTGGTTTGTTTTGATAAGAATGTACTCCTCAGTTAAGCATGCTAAGAATTAAGTGAATGATTTCTATGGAAAGCGTATCCACTATTTCTTCTTTTTCTTTTTGCGTTGAACAGTCTTAGGTTTTTTTGCTTTTTTAGCTGCGGTATTTCTTTTAGACTTGACGTCGATCTCCTCAACGGACGGCAATTCTCTGACTGATTTGAAGATTCCTAAAAAGCATAGACCAATAATCGCAAGCGATGAAATAAGTGAGATCGTAGCCCCAACCGGTTTGGGTTTAAACTCAAAAATAATTTCGCCTTTTCCCGCTGGGACTTGCAATGCACGCAGGATATAATTGGCCCGAATCATCTCTACTGGTTCCCCATTGATCGTGATTTTCCATCCTTTGTCAGGTCCATACCATACCTCAGAAAAAACAGCTAGTTCCTCGGCAGCTGTCTCATACTGATAGACGAGACGATTGGGTTCATACTCGACCAAGTCGATAGTACCAGCTCCACTTCCTGTTTTTAGGTTTTCTGTCTGTGCGCTAAATTCACTCTTCAAGACAACAGCAGTGGTCGAGGGATCAATGGTGCCTGTCTCCGATATTTCCTCCTTTGGAGAATTGACATACTTGATATCTGAAACGAACCATGCACTGCCCAAGGCTCCTGGATTAGCCTGTAGTGAACCATCTTTTTGGATGATGTATTTTCCATTTAGCATGTTGATCACCTCTTGATCTCCCGGTCTCAAAAGACGTGTGATGACATCATCATAGCGCTGTAATTTTGCGGCATGGTATCCACCTATTGTATTGTGATGATAGCTGGTATTTGCCGAGTTGTACGTATTGATCGAGAGATCTAGGACTCGATAGTATCCTCGTCCCTTGGGTTCGGCAGCGAGTATTTGTTCGTCAGCCGGTCGCTTTGCAAAAGCTGCAGAGTACTCCGTTGGGTTAGCATAATTTTCAGCGCTGAGATATCTGCGATTTATCGGCCACATGTCAATCAGCGATAAACCAATGAGAACACCAATACAAGCCAGTTTTGCGAAATTGGAATTCACCTTGAGATATGCATAGAGTGTGCCCGCGGCCAATAGTACAAATAAAAGAGAGCGCAATGCATCCGCTTTTACCATCGATACTCTTTGCTCAATGAGAATGGCTTGCACTTCGGGCTGATATGTCGATTCACTTTCACTAAGGAAGTCGAAAAACATTTCTCCACCCAGACCAAATAATGCATAAAGTACAGCCGTAATGATGGATGCAGTAAGCAAAGGTCTAACCAGGTCGCTGCTGGAGGCATCCTTGATTTTTCGGAAGGCAAGTCCAATGGGGACGACCATGAAAATGGGTAATATGTTGATCACCGAATTTGGTGTTCGAAATCTATTGAATAGGGGTAAGTAGTCAAATAGAGGCTGATTCAGCCAGGCGGCATGCCGACCCATGGATAGGAAAATGATCAAGAAGGTGACGCCAAGTATGCCATAGCGAAGAGGGCCCTCCAGCACCAAAAGAGAGAGCACAAAGAGTAGTAGTACGACTGCTCCCAGGTAGTAGGGGCCACTCGTAAAAGGCAAGGGCCCGTAGTACATCGGAGCAGAGATCTCTCCATGGCGATCAGGTTGAGCGCCATTGGCCTGGTAGAGTCGACCCAGAGGCGATTTTGCATCAATTTTTTCTGCGCTGGAACCCCCTGCAATGGTGGGTACAAGCAGCGAAGCGACATCTACCAACCCATTACTCCAACCCATGGCATAATTCCATTCGAGACCATCTACCGCGCTGCTGCTAGTAGCCGGACTATTTTGATCCGCAGCAAGAATTGGCTGTCCACGCATGGTATCGTTCGAAAAATTCTTAGATGAGTACAATTGGGCAAAATTCGAGAGACCCCCGAGCAACGCTCCACCCAAGGCAAAAGCGGAGGCTAACATGAATTGTTTGGTCGTTTTATTTCGAATGGCTTCTACCAAAAATGCTACTGCCAATACAATCAGGCACAGCAAAATATAGTAGACCATTTGAATGTGATTGTTCAGGATGGCGAGTGAAGTGGCAAAGGCAATCATTGTTGCTCCAAGCCAATAGCGACTCCGGTAGCACAGCAAGAAGCCGGCAAGGATGAGGGGGCTATTGGCCAGCACATTGACTTTAGACTGGTGACCGGCCTCCATCAAAACGATGTAGTTCAAGTTTAGACTAAAGAAAAGGGCACCTAAAAGACTTGCCCACGGACCGACCCCCAGAAGGATCAGTGCTAAGTAGGCAAATAATCCTGCTTTAAGCATGATGCCCAAAGCTGGCGGAACTCCTAATTTTGCAACTTTTTCAACGGGTCGAAGTAGATTGTAATCTGCCCCTAAACCAAGGAGGCCCCACGGCATCCCAGAAAAAATGGCACCATTCCACCGATAAGTCTTCCCGGTTTTTTCTTTAAAAGCAGTTACCTCTGAGCTCCAGGCAGTAGATGAAATGGCATCGCTTGCTTCTATTTTCTTGCCTTGCAATTGGGGATAGAAAAAAGCGCAGATCACACCCAACAAGATCAATACAGGTAGGATGTGCGGCTTCAGGGCGGAAAGGAATGGAATTATCTTCATAAGATTCGGTGGGCTAAATATCTGACTTTTTACTCATATATCCTGCTTGCGACAGATCAAGGCGAAGCAACATGCGTATCTTCGTCCTATGAAACGATTTTCTACCTCTAATCTTTTGTGGTTTATCGCCATTTTGATTTTTAGTGCATGCCAAAGCAATACGACCGCTGAGCGACCGAAAATAAAGCAGGGGAAGACCTTATTGACACCCACCCTTGACGCCCACGGTACCTTACAGCAATGGCAAGAGCACAATGATCTCCAGTTTAGAATCGGCGAGAACCCGGGCGAGCAATTTCGGCTTGATCTGAAGAGCCGACACGAGGTAATCACTGGCGAGGGCTACACTTTGGGCTATGACGGTAAGAGGTATTGGAGTGATGTGCGCGATACCTCCGTCGGAGATAAGAATGCCAAATTTTTGGTCAATCTCCAGTTCTATTTCTTTGCCATGCCCTTTGTTCTAGCTGATGAGGGGGTTTCACTAGCCGCCCTGCCTGATCAAGAGGTCGCTGGAAAGAATTTTAACGTGATCAAAGCGACGTTTGGAAGTGGTGTAGGAGTCGCGCCGGAGGATCAGTATCTGGTATTTGTAGATCCACAGACTAAACAGATGGAATATTTGCTCTATTCAGTAACCTTCTTTAATCGAGCAAATGCCGAAAAATACGGTGCTTTGCATTATCACACTTGGCAGGAAGTGGATGGATTACTCCTGCCGCACAAGGCTACTCGGTTCAGGTGGGATAGTGAGCAGAAAAAGCTTGGCGACGCACGTGGTGAAAAAGTGTTCTCAGCCGTAAAGCTGGACAAGCAACATCCAGATCCCAGCATTTTTGCTCCTCCCACTCACACAGATTAAGGGCACCACTAATAACTCTGTTTGGAATGATCGCGCAGTAATTTTTTTCAGATACGAGGTGCAAAAGCGGAGTTTAGCAGGGCTAAATGAGTAGTTTGGTAACGAAGTAGCTGGGAAAAAGAACAAGCTAGCAACTAAACTAGGGTTTTTAGAGGTGCCCTTAGATCTGATCTGGTTGGTACGAAGGGATTGCCCCTTCTTGAGTGGCAACAAAAGCACCCAGCTTGCAACCAAAGTCGAGACAATCGTACACCGATCTCGACTCCAGATGTTTCGATAGAAACCCGGCAAGAAATGCATCTCCGCTACCGACGGTGTCCACCACTGTTACTGTGTATCCGGGGTGTTCTATGAGCGAGTTGCCATCAAAGGCTTCAGCCCCATCTGCACCCCTCGTTTGGATGATTAGCCGAAGATCATATTCCCCACATAAAAACGGATATAGTGCTGATTTGTCTACCGAAAAGATCTGCGACAGGACGTCAAATTCTTCATCGTTCACTTTCAGGATTTGGGCCTGAGATAGGATCTCTCTGATTAAGTCTTCGGTATAAAAATTGAGGCGAAGATTCAGATCGAATATGGTGTTTGAGCTCTCTCGAAGGAGCGCGTGCAGAGTAGATCGGGAGGTGGAGCTTCGCGAAGCCAGGGAGCCACAAATAAAGACGTCCGACTGGTTTACTAATTTTTCTAGCTCTGGCGATGGCTCGATCATGTCCCATGCCGCAGGTTGCAAAATTTCGTAAGATGGCTTACCAGCACTATCGAGCTGGACATTCACAACTCCAGTCGGATGTACCTGATCAAGTTGAACGGCATTTCGATTTACACCTGCCGCATCAATTGCCAGGAGCATCTCCTTGCCAAGCACATCCTCTCCAACTCTGCTAACGATCGAGGTCTTGAGTCCCAGTTGCTGTAAATGACCCAACACATTCAGGGGAGCTCCTCCCAGCTTCCGATAGTCGGGGTACACATCCCACAAGATTTCACCAAAAGCTACTGCGTTTCTTATCGTGGAGTTCATTATCTATTTGTTTGCGAAGTCAATTGTCATTTTACGAATGTAGTACACCAGATATCAGGTTTATCAAGGAAAATGATCTATCTTTTTCGATTCTACATCAATTTCAAAAAAATCACAATCGATGAAACAACAAGATAGACGTGGATTCCTCAAACTTTCTGGAGCAACCGCTGCCTTTCTCGGGCTACCTCGCATGGACAAATATTCGCGCGATGCAGTAGAACAGAAACTCCATGCCTTGACGGACGCACCCTCGGCAAAAGGTGCATCTGTAATGGATCTCAAGGTCGATCCCATCGCTGAGGTGAAGGTGGCAATGATCGGACTCGGTAATCGAGGACCAGGACATATGCGCCATTTAGCGGCGATCCATCCCAAAGCAAAGATTACGGCCCTATGTGATATCCGAGAGGAAAAGGTGAATGAAGCGTTTGAGTATCTGAAAGAAAAAGGGCAAGAGCCTGCTGTCTACACCGGCAGTGCCGATGCATGGAAGGAAATGGTGCGCCGAGACGATATTGATTTGGTCTTGATTGCCACACCCTGG
>CAJQNM010000229.1 GCA_905479665.1 uncultured Saprospiraceae bacterium | reverse complement strand
ACGGTCATTCAGCCAGTAGTAGTTGTCGACCCGCTCGTCTCCGTGCTTCTCCAGGACCTTGGGTTTTATACCTGCAATTGGTGCTTTCATGAGACGAAGATCTTGTTTTAAAATCCCCTAACCCTCAATCCCCTAATTTCTTGAAAATGTTTATCCCTGCATTCTTCCATATCTTGCACTTCGATATTGGTCCCTTGTCCCACCGAGGAACGTTTCAATAAACGCATACAAATTCGAATGGGTGAAACTAAACCTCAGCTATCGCCAGATTTTTTTTCTGTCGGCGCCGATTATGATCGGCAGCGCCGCTCAAAACATCATTGCGCTGAGTGACAGCATCTTTCTTTATCACCGCAGTGAGACGGATTTTGCCGCCATCGGATTTGTGGGAGTTTTTTATTTGATCATTACGGCGATCGGCTACGGTTTTTCACGAGGGGGGCAGATCCTCATTGCGCGTCGTTTGGGCGAAAACGATTACAAGGCAGCAGGGCAAAATTTCTACACTACTCTTTTTGTGGAAGTGGCCCTTGCCATCTTATTTTTCTGCTTCTTGAGGTATGGGGCAGAGGGCTTCCTGGGGTTTTTTGTTGACACCGAAGCGATCCATAATCGGAGCATGAACTATCTCTACTATCGCTCCTGGGGGGTCTTTCCAGCTTTTCTGGGGGTGGCCATTGTGGCTTTCTATACGGGTATCGCTCGCACTAAATTTATTATGATCGACACTCTCGTGCTGATCGTAGTGAATATCGTCCTGAACTACGGGCTGATTTTTGGCCGATGGGGACTCCCGGAGATGGGGATCGCAGGTGCCGGTTTGGCATCCACCTTGGCCGAGTGCGTGGCGCTCTTCGTTTTCGCGATTTACATGTTTTTTGATCGTGGACTGCGTCGCTATTTGCTGAGGCGAGTGCACCTTCCCAGCTGGAGCCAAATGAAACAAAACCTAAACTTGGGCAGTCCGATTGTGGCTCAGGCAGTGGTCGGTCTGGGTAGTTGGTTTGTATTTTTTAGCTTGATTGAAAACATGGGTGAGCGTGAGCTGGCCGTGAGTAATCTTGGGCGCATCGTCTACCTCATCCTAAGTGTACCATGCTGGGGCTACTCGGTGGGTGTAAACACGCTAGTGAGTAATTTGATCGGTAGCGGTGATGCCAAAAACGTGGGTGTTGCCATAGAGAAAACGATGAAAATCTGTGTCGCCACTACCATGTTGCTGGCGATTCCTGTCTTGCTTTTTCCCGAGACCCTGCTCTACCCATTTTTTGGTGGAAGTGACATGAGTCTCTTTTATGAAGCGAGACCGATTTTTTACGTGCTTTTCGTGACCCTGATGCTTTTTTCGGTTGGTGGGGTGTATTTCAATGGCATGATTGGCACGGGTGCAACGTGGCAGGGTCTAAAGATGCAACTCATCTGTGCGATCATATACATGGTGACTTTATATCTCGTCGTGAATGTCTTTCAGCTAGGCCTGGTGGTGTCCTGGACGATCGAGATTATCTACTGGATACCGCTAATATATATGGTAAGAATTTATATGTACAAAGGTCAGTGGTTACGACTCAACATATAGAGTCAAAACATATATATTTGACCGCAATGCGACTAGAGAGACTCGAGATTAAGGGGTTTAAAAGTTTTGCCAACCAGACGACCATCCACTTTAAGGAAGATGTGACGGGAGTGGTAGGGCCCAACGGTGCTGGAAAGAGCAATATCGTTGATGCGATACGCTGGGTACTGGGAGAGCAAAAGCAAAAGGACCTGCGCCTTGAGAAAATGTCAGATGTCATTTTTAACGGCACCAAGAAGAAAAAGGCTGGCGGGCTGGCTTATGTCTCGCTCACTTTCGAAAATTCGAAGGGCATACTCAGTACTGAGTACAATACGATAACCATCGCGCGCTACCTTTACAATACTGGAGAGAGCGAGTACCGTCTCAACAATGTACCCTGCCGCCTGAAGGACATTCGTTCCTTGTTTCTGGATACCGGAATTGGGTCAAACTCCTATGCCATCATTGCCCTAGGCATGGTTGAAGATATCCTGGCAGATAAGGAAAATGCCCGTCGCCGAATGTTTGAGCAGGCTGCTGGCATTTCAAAATACAAGAGCCGTAAGCGCGAGACTATTCTTAAGCTCAACAATACGCAAGCCGATCTGGATCGGGTTGAAGACCTGCTCTTCGAGATTGAAAAGAATCTTAAGACGCTAGAGAAGCAGGCCAAGCGCACCCAAAAGTACTTTGATCTCAAAGAGCAGTACAAGGAACTGAGTCTCGATCTAGCAGTGCTCAAGACCAAGGACCTGCGCGAAAGTTACCAGAAGATTTCCACCAGTATTACGAGCGAAGAAGACTTCTTTCGGCAGCTGGAAGTCGATCTGCGCAATGAGGATGCCCGGGTGGAAGAACTGAAGAAGAAACATCTCGACAAGGAGAAGTCTCTTTCGGAATTTCAGCGCTCCATGAATGAGCTGATCAACAATATTCGGACATGGGAAAATGACAAGAAAATTCTTGAGCAAAAGCGGGAGTTCGAACAGCATAATCAAACGATCCTAACCAATCGCCTTGAGCGAAATGGTATCCGCATCAAGGAATATGAGCAGCAGATCGAGCGGCATGGAGTGGATCTAACAGACACGCGCGCAGTAGAATCCAAATTGCAGGCAGATCTTTCATCACTGCAGGAAATTCTTGATGCAAACCGTGCCACACATGGATCAGCCAAGGCTTCTGTAGACCAGGCGACTCAAAAATTTGAATCACAGCAACATGCCCTGATCGATCACGAAAAGGGACTGGCCGTAATAGACTCCACGATTACCACCCATCAACAGGAGAGCGAGCGACTGCGAGAGGAATTGAAGAGCCGCAGCGAGCTCTACCGAAATCTCGATGCCGAGTTAAAACAGCATCAAGAGGTCGTCCAGGCAAAATCACAGGAGGTCACTGCCCTAGAAGAGCAAGCCTTCAAATTTGCGGAGCAGCGTGGTGCCTATGAGGAGCAAGAAGATGCTCTGCTGAAAATTTTGAGTGACTTGCGTCGTACCTACGATGCTAAGAACCATGAGCGAGAGTTGCTCAAAAGCCTGGTGGACAAGCTTGAAGGCTTTCCCGATTCGATTAAGTACCTGAACAAGAATTTCAAATGGAATAAACCGGCCAAATTATTTTCTGATTTACTCTACTGCAAAGAGGAGTACCGCACGGTCATTGAGCATTATCTCGAAGACTACCTCAATTATTATGTGGTCTCAAGTCTGGACGAGGCAGCCCAGGCCATTCGCGTACTCTCTGATGCTCAGAAAGGTCGAGCCAATTTTTTCATCCTCGATTCATTTGTCAATTATAATTCCTCGCTAAAACCGCCAGATGGGGCAGTCGCAGCGGTCGAGGTCGTCGAGTATGATAAGAAGTATGCGCTGCTCATCGAGCACCTCTTGCGGGATGTATATATCGTCGATTTTAGCTCCGATCAAAAGAGCATCTTAGACAAGGAGGAAGAAGGAGTAGTG
>CAJQNM010000228.1 GCA_905479665.1 uncultured Saprospiraceae bacterium | reverse complement strand
CGTTTACGTGTGATGGATTTGAGCGTTTTAGTTTTGAAGTGAGCACCTACATTAGTAGGGAGTTGATCTACCCAGTAGATCAAGATGGTGTGGATACTAAGCGATATATGTTTGCCGACCTGGAAGCCAAGATTGACGATTTTCAAAATATTTCAGCAGGTATTTCTTTTAGTGAACCATTTAAGATCAAAGGGGTGGATGAAGTGATTTTTACAGTGACTGATGCCTGGTATGACGGAAGCGAAAAGAGTACGGATCAGAATATCTCTTTTCCGAGTGACTATTTCGCTGATGAGGATGCAGATTGGTCGAAAAACCAATGGCAGGGTTTTGCACTGAGACAATTGAAAATCAGGCTTGGTAAATTTTATGGCCAAAAGACAGAAGACGAATTTGGCATAGATCTGAAGAATATACTCATTGATCGATATGGAGTGACCGGAACTGTGGCTGCAGACAACGTGCTCAGTTTGGAGAAAGGTAAGATTGGCGCAGCTCGGATTTCAGTAGATCGGGTAGAAGTAGCTTTGTATAAGAGTACTATGGAAGCCGTACTAGCCAGAGGCTTGGTGACCATTCCAGTGCTCGATGATGGCGGTAAAGGTGGCATTGCCTATGAAGCCGAAGTGACAAAGGAGGGTTGGAAAGCTGAGGCTAGCCTGACTGAGGGGGCAACGATGCCATTCCCTCTGCTTAAGGATGCAGTAGTACTCACTGCAGGGACCTCTCTGGTCATTGAAAGAAGCAATCAAACCAAAGAAACGGTCGTTCAGGTGACTCTTACTGGCCATGCTGATCTAAGCAAAGTCTGGCCTTCAAATGACCCTGATGCATCGAATAAAGCGACCAAAATTTGCTTCCAGGATTTTACTGTACAAAGCACTTCACCGGTGATTAAAAATATTGGTCTTTGGAGCATCCCCGGGCAGATTGAGTTTCCTGCGGGACCTGTACTTTTTACCCTTAAAGATGTTGTCGCAGGCATGACTGCTGATAAAGTACCAAGAGTTTATTTTAATGGAGATGTCAGTTTTTCAGGTAATTCCGGATTCAATATTGGTGCAAGTGGCGGTGTGAGCATTTATGGGAAATACGATGAGATCCAGAATGATCGGCTGGTCTACGATAAGACAGTGGTGGATAAAATTGGTCTGTGCATTGCCACTAAAAAATTTGGAGCTAAAGTTGAGTTGCACTGGTTTGAAGATGTACCGGGGTATGGTTCAGGGTTTAGTGGCAAGGCAGCGCTAGGAATTGCAGCCATGGGTTACGAAGAAGGTGATGGTTGTGAAATTGGAGCCGGTATTTTTGCTTCGGCTCTCTTTGGCAACGAGGGCACCATGCGCTATTATAATTTTGAGGCAATTTATCTGAACTTGGAGAATGGAATCGCGATGGGGCCCGTATCGATGTATGGCATTGGTGGGGCTATTTCCAACAATATGACTCGCACGGGAATTGACAAAATTGACTTTTCGAGCATTGATTATACCGAGGTGGAGGATCGAGAGAAAGCCCAGGATGCCGCAGCAGCCCAAATGTGGAGTCGGAGCCTGGGAAGATCTTTATTGGGTTTGACCTACACTCCGACTGACACTGCAGGCTTTCAACTAAGTCTGATGAGTATTTTGGCAACCACTGGGCATGCTGAGCTTGCCAATATGAATGTGCAGTTGGACTTTATTTTTAATAATAAGGGCGGTTTAAATAAGATTCAATTACAGGGCGAAGGCCAAATGTTTGAGAAAATTAAATTGGGCAAGATCGTAGAGAAAGATGTACCTGTTTATTTCGACCTGGATGTGACTTATGATAATGTCAACAAAAGTTTTACCCTTAATGCTATGGTTGCTATCAACGTAGGTGATGAAGATCTGACAGGTGGCGGAACATTAGACATTTATGCGGGAAAGGAAGGATGGTATATTCACATAGGACAACCCGGGGAACCCGGAAATATTGGTCTGCTCATTCCATTGGTCAGCCTAGAGACCAATGCCTATTTCTGTGCCGGAAGTTACAATGTACCCGATATGCCCCCACTGCCGGTTGAGATCCGCAATATCTTTAGAGGAGCCAGCAATGATCGTTCATTTGATGTTGGCGATGAATTTGCTGGGATGGCATTTGGCGCCCATCTGGATCTTGGAGATCCTGAGGAAAAGAACTTCTTGTTTTTTTACTACAAACTTCATATTCTCCTGGGCTTTGATGTCAATATCCGCAACTATGAGGGTATACTCTGTAGTGGCAGGAGCGATTTTGGTGTGCGGCAGTGGTATGCCAAGGGACAGGTGTATGCCTATCTGGATGGGGCCGTGGGCCTTAATGCAGGTCTCAAGAAATTTCCGATTCTGGAATTGACCACCGCATTTAAGATCTATCTCGAGACCCCACGACCGAGTTACGGAGAGTTTGGAATTTTCGTAAAATTTAGAGTGCTGGGTGGCTTGATTAAAGGGAGGGCAAAAATTGAAGCATCCTTTGGTGAAAAATGTGACCTGTTCAAAGATGAAATCGAATTAAATGTTTTCGATGAAGTAATATATCCGGAAAATCCAGAAAA
>CAJQNM010000227.1 GCA_905479665.1 uncultured Saprospiraceae bacterium | reverse complement strand
GTTGCAAGGCAGCCATTTCAACGGTTTCGTCGCGATGCCAGGTAATCATATCGGAGTGCACCGCGGCGGCACCACACAGAAGCTTGACATCGGTGGTGCGAACACGATTGAGTGTGCTGTCGTTGGGACAGTCGAAAGCGCGAAACATATTGCCAAGATGTCGCAAGGCTGGGCTAATGTACTTCTGTCGAAACTCAATGAGTACATCTGGATCATTGCCCACCAATGCCTCGCGAATTTCTGAGATCAGCAATTGCACGCTCTCATCAACCGACATGACATCTCGACCTTGAGCCTCTTGCATTTCCGTGTCGGGGTAGACGTGAAAATCGTCAATGAAATCCAACTTAAATCCATCAATCTTCCAAACGGTCTGAGCTTCTAGATATCGATTCACAAGGTGTGCTCGGACATCGGGAAAACGAGGGTCAAAAACAGGTGCCCAGTGGTGATTTTCCGTGAGGAATTTTCCTTTGTAGGTTTGATACGCTTGCGATTTTTTTCCACAGAACGGTACGGAGTACCAGAACATGATTTTCATCCCCAATTTGTGCACATCGGCAACAAATTTTTCGACCTGGGCAAAGCGATCTGGCTTCCAATCTCCGGTATAGTCATACCCTCTTCGATCGTCCATGGTTTGCCAACCATCATCGATAATAATTACTTCGTAGCCCAGTTCTTTGGCAAGACTGCATTCGCGCAGGAGGGCATTTTCATTTAGATTTTGATGGTAGGAATACCAAGTAGAGTAGAGCGGAAGGCGAGCAGCTTCCGGGGTTTTCATGACAGGCAAGGGCGATGTTTCGGTAAGCCACTGAGCAGCGTCTTGCACCGCAGTACCGAAATGAAGATCTCGCTGATCTATGCGAATTAAAGTTTGATAAGATTCCTGGGGTCCGGTTGGGTGGATGAAAAATGAAAGGCAACAATACATGTGATTGTCTTCTTCTCGTAGTCCAGCTTCTGCATTGATGGCATGAACGGTGTCACTGCAGGAAAAAGTGAGTCGGTTCTGATCTTGCTGTCCAAACAAGCAAAGTACTGGGGCATCGACCGAAATGCTGGAGGTGAGCTGGCTGAGTTCCCAGTCGGCTCGTATACGCTTATCAAGCAGGAGATTGGAGCTCCAAGTCCCTTTGATATCGATAGCGGGCATTTTCCAAGCCACCTGGAGAGGCTCGGGATTTGACAATGCTGCTACCTTCAGCTGATAAGTGAGCACAGGGCCGTCCGCCGTTACTAATTCCAGAGAAGCCTTGTCAGCTTGTGCACCGATCAGCATAGGCGTCTCAGGAATCAGTCTCTTACGATCGACGACTTTCATGTTTGTAGCACTGGAGGTTTTACAGCCAAATTAAATTCAAATTCAAATTCGTTTCCTTCTGGCCGATATTGTTTAAGGGGTTCCGATCCCCATGAATCAATGCCACCGACTCCCATCTGAAATAGATCAAGGGATAATATCGGAAAATCATGGGCATATAGTTCTTCTGCATGTTTCGAGCCACGATTTTCTTGAGAAAGTTCATTGGGGTGGAAGGGTAAATAACTAAATCCGAAGGGCTTGCTACTGATTACTGTAAGTGTGGGGCCGGAAGGACGAGAGATTTGCAATTGCTGATTATGTGATCGATAGCCATTTTCCTGAGCAGAGAGGTAGGGCTCATACATGTCGCTGAGGGTAGCTGTGTGTAAATCCCAACGCGCAGAGCTTTTGCGATCCTGGTAGTTTTCGTGAGGCCCCATGCCAAAATAGCGTACCTGTTCGAAATCTTCTGCCAGACCGGTGATGATTCCGAAGCGCGGCAAAGCCAGTAATTGTTCTGCAGATAATTTCACATGAATATTCACCCCTGTTGCTGCGATGCGATAGGTAAACTGTACCACTGCTTTCAGACTCGGAAAATCAAAATCAGCAATAATGGTCTGTGGGTCAATAGACCGTACCGTAATAAGTTTCATCTGCTGGGCCGCATTTTGCAGATGCCCATACTTTTCGTAGTAGGAATACCCGAGGTCATTGTCCGTGGGAGGCCTCCACAGGTGCAGCTCTACCGGATGTTCTATTAGGGAATAATACGCAGTAGTAATTTTCGAAAGGAAGCCGGAATGGATATCGACTTTGTAGCAGACTCCCTGCTCATCAAAGTGAAAGGCGTCTTGCTCTTTAACCCAGCTAGCTGAGGTAGAGTTTTGCAACGATGGACACGATTGCTCCGACGTCATCTGATGCCAGGCAAGCATTTTTTTGTTTTGGTCGGACAATGTAATATCGAGAAAAGAGTCTTTTGGAATAGGAGAAACCTCAAACGATCTTATTTCTTCTGCCGCAAATAGAAGTGATTCCTCACGTTCAAAAATAGTGGCTTGGCGATTCCAACATCGGATCTTTAGTGACACCTGCTTTGGGCTAAATAAATACTGACTTGTAATGAGTAATTCACCGGTATGCTTGCACTGGAATGTAAAGGGCTGGTAGATCTTCTGTACTTCGGCAAGCATGGGGTGTGCGGTACGATCGGGGAGTAAAAGGCCGTTGATGCAGAAATTGGCATCGCTCGGCACATTTGCAGGACCGAAATCGCCGCCATATTTCCAGGCCTTTTGTTCATCGTTTGGAGCTCTCAATCCCTGATCCATCCAGTCCCAAATA
>CAJQNM010000226.1 GCA_905479665.1 uncultured Saprospiraceae bacterium | reverse complement strand
TCATCAAGCCAATCTGCGCATTATCATGTCGGTTGCCAATGACCTTGATTTTCCCATGGAAAAAATGATGATTAACATCGAGCACTATGGCAATACGACGGGTGCGACCATACCGCTTTGTCTTTGGGAGAAGAGCCCGCTTTTCAAAAAAGGTGATAAGGTATTGCTTACCGCATTTGGTGGAGGATTTACCTGGGGCACCTCATTGTTGATCTGGGGCTTTGATTCCTAAATTTTCTTGCACTTAGATCTTGTACCTTGGGATGATGACAAAGGAAAATCGGTGTAATTTTTGTAAACTTCATACTAAAAGCTAGCAATGGCCTCTACTTCAGATATCCGCAATGGTTTATGCATCAATTACAACAACGATGTTTTTAGCGTCGTGAGTTTCCAGCATGTGAAGCCAGGCAAAGGCAATGCTTTTGTACGCACAAAATTGAAAAGTGTGACATCTGGTAAGGTGCTCGATAATACCTTTCCTGCCGGTCACAAGATCGATGTGGTACGGGTAGAGCGCCGCACCTTTCAGTTCCTCTACAAAGATGATATTGGGTATCATTTTATGAATAATGAGACCTACGAACAGCTTGCGTTGCAAGAAACGATGCTTGATAATCCTCAATTTCTGATGGAAGGAGGGGAGGTGGAGATCTTGTTTCACGCTTCTGAAAATACTCCTTTGGTCATCGATATGCCAGCGGCAATCGAGGTCCAAATCACCTATACGGAGCCTGGGGTGAAAGGAGATACCGCAACCAATTCACTCAAACCCGCAAAAATCGAAACCGGAGCCGAAGTCCGCGTGCCCCTTTTTATCAATGAAGGCGACTTCATAAAAGTGGATACCAGCACGGGTGCGTACATGGAACGGGTAAAAAAATAGCCTATGGAATTTAAGGAGATCAGTGACCTGATTAAGTTGATCGGCAAGACGAACTTGATCGAATTTCAGCTAAAGAACGGTGATTTTGAATTGCATTTACTCACGGACAAGCACGGCAAATCGAGCCCGAAACCTGGACCAGTATCCGTCCATAATGCACCCATGCCGATCGCAGGAGCTGGAGCACCGATACAGGCCCAGCCGATCGCAGCCCCGGTTGCGCCCAGCCCAGGAGAAACCTCCCAGGAAGGATCAGGTGCAGCGGCTCAAGAGAAGTCAAATTTGCTTGAGATCCGATCCCCGATGGTCGGGACCTTCTATCGATCCGCGACGCCTGAAAAAGGCCCCTATGTAAAAGTGGGCGATATGATCGAGACGGGAAGTGTGGTTTGTATCGTGGAGGCCATGAAATTATTTAATGAAATAGAATCTGAGATAAGCGGAAAGATCGTCAAGGTGATGGTTGAAGATGCCGCTCCGGTAGAATACGACCAAGTGTTGTTTCTAGTGGAGGCCTGAGTCGTTTCCTTGACTAAGATGCTGCTATGTTTAAAAAGATCTTAATTGCCAATCGGGGCGAAATAGCCCTACGTATCTTGCGCACTTGTAAAGAGATGGGCATTCTTACAGTTGCCGTTTACTCGACTGCAGACCGGGAGAGTTTGCACGTAAGATTTGCCGATGAGGCGGTCTGTATTGGTCCTCCACCCTCGCGAGAGTCCTATCTGAGCATTCCGAAGATTATGGCGGCCGTAGAGATTACCAATGCAGATGGTGTCCATCCGGGCTACGGGTTTCTCTCCGAGAATGCTGACTTTGCTGAAGTCTGTGGACAGTATGGCACAAAATTTATCGGCCCATCACCTGATCATCTGCGGCGTATGGGTGATAAAGTGACTGCCAAAGAGACGATGATCAAAGCCAAAGTGCCCGTCATACCTGGGTCTGATGGACTGATCGAGGATATTGCTGCTGGACAAAGGACAGCTAAGAAAATTGGTTTTCCCATCATCCTGAAAGCAACCGCAGGAGGAGGAGGTAAGGGGATGCGAATCGTACGAGCCGCCGAAGAATTTGAAGAGCAGTGGGATGCCGCCCGCCAAGAGGCCATGGCTTCTTTTGGCAACGACGGTATGTACATCGAAAAATTTATTGAAGAACCACGCCATATTGAGTTTCAGATCATTGGTGATCAGTACGGAAAGGTTGTGCACCTGTCCGAGCGGGATTGCAGCATCCAGCGCCGGCACCAGAAGCTCGTGGAAGAGGCACCTTCGCCTTTTCTGACTCGTAGCTTGCGCAAGAAAATGGGTGCGGCTGCTGTACGTGCGGGCAAATCCATCGGTTACGAAGGTCTCGGAACAGTAGAATTTTTGGTAGATAAGCACCATAATTTCTATTTCATGGAAATGAATACACGCATCCAGGTAGAACATCCGGTGACCGAAGAGGTGATTGATCACGATCTGGTCAAAGAACAAATAAAAGTGGCTGCTGGTATAAAACTCTCTGGCGACAGTTATGTTCCTGCGCTTCATGCCATCGAATGCCGCATCAATGCCGAAGACCCCTACAATAATTTTCGACCCTCTCCAGGAGTGATCACGTCTTTTCATAGCTCAAAAGGCCATGGCGTACGCGTAGATACGCACGTCTACGCTGGGTATACCGTACCTCCCCACTACGATTCGATGATTGCCAAATTGATCTGCCGAGCGCAGACGCGGGAAGAGTGCATCACTAAGATGAGCCGAGCGCTAGATGAGTTTGTGATCGAAGGGATAAAAACAACGATTCCCTTTCACAAACAATTAATGCAAAATGAAGCGTTTAGGAAGGGTGATTTCAATACGGGATTTATGGATACATTCGAACTGAAGTAGATTTCGGTTCGTTGTGGGAGTTCTAGGCCAAAACCTTGATCGTAGCATGAACGCATTTTGGAAGCTGTTTGCAAATATAAAGAACTACCGCTGGCAGGTAGCTGGCAATATTGTCGGCAATATCTTAGTGGCCATCTTTACTGTGATCAGTATACCAGCCATCATTCCGTTTTTTGAGATTCTTTTCGATCGAGTGGAGCCGCCTGCCCAAAAACCTGACTTCGCATTCTCCTCCGACCAGATTTCTGCCTGGGCTACCTATCAATACAGTAGCCTGATCGAGAGCTATGACAAGCAAACGGCCTTGCTCTATATTTGTGGATTCATTGTGATCATATTTTTTTTAAAAAATGTCTTCCGTTATTTTGCTTTGGCCATGATGGTGCCTGTGCGCAATGGCATCATCCGTGATCTTAGGCAGCAACTCTATGACAAGATATTGATCCTGCCCATGCGCTACTTCTCGCATGAGCGGAAAGGCGATATGATCGCGCGGTTTTCTACAGACGTTCAAGAGGTGGAGCACAGTATCCTGAATGTACTGGAGGTAGTCGTCAAGTCACCTCTCATTATTACGGGCTGCATTGCCTTCATGTTTATTGTGAGTCCGCAGCTTACGATTTTTGTTTTTATCCTTTTGTTGTTTACCACGCTGGTGATCGGGGGTATTTCCCGAAACTTAAAAAGGAAATCTGCCCAGGCACAAAATCGTCTTGGCCAGATCATCTCCACCGTAGATGAGACACTGAGTGGTCTTAAGATAATCAGCAGCTTCAATGCCCAACCTTTTTTTCGGCGGCAATTTCAGGAACAAAACAATCACTTTCGCTCGCTACTCAATCGCATCATGTGGAGGCGAGATCTCTCCAGCCCACTCTCCGAATTTATGGGCATCG
>CAJQNM010000225.1 GCA_905479665.1 uncultured Saprospiraceae bacterium | reverse complement strand
TTCAGTCATCTCATTCGTTAGTGCTTCAAGATTCATAATAGGCTTTTTTCTTTGTTTGTAATTGTTTGAAACACAAACATATATGAAAAAAGTCTATTTTTTAAATATCTGATAGACAACGTAATGCGATGTCAGCACCCGTTATTAGTTATTAACTAATTCGTGTTTTTTCGCAAAATAATATCACCATGGTAGGTGGTAAACATATACTCCTTGCCCCCCGAGCCAATCTCTCCTTGCACCCAGCCACCTACTTTTATCTTATGCTTTCCGTCTGAAGTGACTTCTTTTTTCTGGCGATTGGGTAAAATGTCTAAATCGAAATCGGTATAAATCTCACCACGGCCTGGATTTATTTTAGTCTTGCATTTTAGCGAACTGGGAAAACTGACCTCTACATCACCGTGATAGGTAGAAAAAGCCATTGGTTTTGTCTCATCTACACTTGTCATCGTGACGAGAATACCGCCATGATGGGTCTCCGCAAGCACTGAGCCACCGACATCGAGTAGCTCGATGCCGCCATGATGACTTTGCACTTCCAATTCTCCCACGACATTTTTGACCGTGATATCTGCGTTGTGATGCGAAGAAAGAGACAGCGAGAAATTTTTTGGGACCAGTACGGTAAAGTTTGTTTTGTCATTGCCCGCATCGATGTCAATGTCGTTCTCATATTCGGTAATGTCAAGATCGACAGCAGACCCGGAGATGCGCTTCAAGCCGCCTTTGTTTTTTTCGTGTTGATCCTGATTCATTTTTTTAAAACTTAGCAGCACATCCGATCGATCCTCCCCAATAACCGTGATGTTGCCACTGTGAATGTGGAATTTGAGTGATCCTTCTTGCCCAGGGTTCGAAAGCTCAATATTTACCTTATCTCCATTTTCTTGGGCTTGCCCCCAAGTCGAAATGCATAAAAATAATCCAATGAATAGTATAGTGTTTTTCATCCTTATTGCTTTTTAATCTTGCTTATTAATTAATTCACTTCTTAAGGGATTGACGAATAATAAGTTTCCGATTTAGACAAAGTTATTCTGAATTTAGACAAGGCATAAAAAGTGAGCATAGTGGGGCTACGTGAATTTTTTTTTATAACGCAGTATAAATTCAGAAGAACCAGTATCAATCGCGGAAGTTATTTTTCTTCAGTCCCTTAGCAGGTAGATGCTTCCGTGATGAGTGTGAAAATCCAAGGTCGGTCCACCCTTCCCAATCCGTACGACCGTATCTTCTCCAATCTTATATTTTGTCCCTTTGCCAGTCGCGGTCTGCGAGACCTGAAGTGGGCGATAGTCCCAATCGAAGTCTGTGTAAAATGAACCATGGTGTGTATGTAGCTTGGCTTCCACATTCAAACCTGCTTGATAAGAAACACGTATATCTCCATGATGTGTTTCATAATTTGAGTCCTGGTTGGGATTTACAGTGTGAGATACCGTCACGTCTCCATGATGCGATTCGGCCTGGACATGTGCTCCAGCATTCTCGACAGAAAGGTCTTTGTGGTGATTGTGAGCGACGATTTCGCCTGTTACTCCCTTTACCTCCAAGCCACTGTGGTGATTGGAGACTTCGAGATTCATGGCTGTGGGAATTTCCAGTACAATATCAAACTCAAAAGACACCTGGTAGCGATCATTCCAATCATTCCAATTGGGTGATCGATAATGCCCTCTCCCATCCGCATCAACTTTAAATTTTAGATCGGGTGCTTCATGAAAAATGCGCAATTTCCCATTGTCTTTTTCAGAGACCAGCTTTATTTCTGATTTCGCTTCGTCTAATTTCTTACGAGAAGCTGATTTCAATTTGCGGGTGTACTTGAGCACCGCCTGATCAGTATTTGACCCAATCACCTTAATATCCCCCCGATGATTGTAGAGGCCTATCTCCTCAATGCCGGAAAGATCTATGCGGAGTGTCTCCTCATTTGAATGGGTCTGAGCACACAATCCCAACGAAAGCAGGCTCAGCATTAATATTTGTACTGTTATTCTCATAGCATTATTATTCTTTATTGAATTTAATTGTGAACTCCGCAACTATCCATTTTCTATCCTTCATTTTCAATTGTCCATTATCAACTCTCAATTAAAAAAATCCTACATCAATATCTTAATGGCATCTTCAAAATGATCTTTTACCTCAAGTTCCAAATCTCCCGACTCGAGCATTTCTTTCATCGTACCGAGTGATTCTCTTTCCTCCAAATTGATCATGGCATCTGCCAATGCAATCTGCACGATTGGCGAATCTTGAAAGGGTATCGCCTTGATTAAATACGATCTGGCCAAAGGATCATCAGAAAAATGCAACATGGCCTCAATCGCACTCAAACGCACATTGATGCTCTGGTCTTTGAGCAGCACCTGGTTTAAGGCCTCAAAGATCTTATCACTGGGATTATCAATCTCCTTCGTATCATGAATGGCTTCCATCTTGTGAGTAGATGATCGCGACATCGTCATGCGGGCCACATTCACCTGCATAGCATCCGGCACTTGCTCAGTTACAACGAGCTGAACGGGTGCTTTCTCATCGCCCAGTTGGCGTCCCATAAAGATACCCGACAACACCAGCACCAGTCCTGCGGCTGCATATTTCAGCCAATGCATTTGGAGAGGTACTGATTTCTCCACACTATACTCGTTGAGCGCTTTGTAAAACGAGGCATCCATCCGCTCACTGGGCAAAGGCACTTCAAGCTCCTGCAAGTCAATCCACATGTTGTATGCCGATCGAAGGTCGTCGCTACAGGTCGGATATATTTCGATCAATTCAGCAATTAAAGTTTCATCCTGAGGTCGCAAATCCAGTTCCGCGTACAGGTGATCGAGGGCCATCTGACAGTCATATTTCGTATTCATCTGAGTTACCTTTTAATGAATGGTCTGAACAATTACTTGCATTTCTGCGATGCCACGGCGGATGCGCGATTTGACCGTACTTTCGGTGCAATTGGCAATTTTTGCAATGTCTTGATATTTCATATCGTGAAATCTACTGAGTACAATGGCCTCCTTTTTTTCCGGAGCAAGTTGGTCAAGGGCATATTGCAGTATTTCTTTTCTCTCCCGATGTTCCACTTCTTGCTGTAAATCAACTGGGTCTTCCATGTATTTCTGATCGACGTTGTCTAGTTCTTTCATTTTCTTCAATGGATTGGATTTACGATGTTCGTCAATCCAGGTATTGCGGGCGATCGAAAACATCCAGTAGGTAAATTTTCCTTCTCCCTTAAAATTGTGGCTGTACTTCAGCATTCTCAAAAAGACATTTTGTACCAAGTCCTCACTCTTTCCTCGATCGCGAGTGAGTCGCACAAAATATTTAAAGAGATCTTGCGAATGCCGCTCATAAAGCACACCCATTTTGCTTTTGTCTCCTGCCGTAACTTGCTCTATCAGTATCTGGTCGCTCGTTTCCAAAGTTCCGTGCTTCATTAGGGAGAACTTAGGTAATTTTGAATAGTTGCATAGCCAGAGAAATTTTTAGAAAATACTTATATTTACTAATTGTACGTATACAACGTAAATATCATGGCTACATACACCTCTTCTCTTCCGGATAAGCTCTTAAAGAGGCTGGCAGAATCAGCCAAAGAGCTTCATTTACCTAAGAACAAAATCATAGAACGTGCACTAGAAATTTACTTGGTCGAACTAGATAAAGCCAGATATGCTGCTTCCTTTCGCCAATATAAAGATGACACAGATATGTTGGCTCTCGCTGAAGAAGGCTTAACTGACTATTACAAAGAATGGAAGGAGCACGATGAAGCAAGCTGAGATCTGGGATGTTTCCTTTCATCCGACAAAAGGATCAGAGCAGGCAGGCCTTAGACCCGCTGTCGTCATAAGTGGTAATGTGATGAATGATAACTTCAATTTGGTCATTGTATGTCCCCTCACATCTGTTATCAAGAATTTCCGAAGTAATATTATCCTACATCCCAATAAGAAAAATGGACTCACAGAGAGAAGTGAGTTAGTCATTTTCCAAATCAGCGCTGTGGCAAAAATTCGTTTGAAAAGAAAGAGAGGTTCAATTTCAGCCGAAGAACTCTCTACCATCAAAAGCAATCTAAATAATTTGTTGAACTATTAGTCGGCATTTGGAGCGCTCCCATTTCCGTAGCTTCGTGCCATGAAAACTTACCGTTCACCTGCTCACTGGCTGCCCATCACACGTAAAGAGGTACTGGCCCGCGGCTGGGATGAACTCGATGTTGTGATCATCTCCGGAGATGCCTACGTAGACCATCCCGCCTTTGGCAGTGCAGTGATCGGGCGTATCGTGGAGAGCGAGGGATTTAAGGTGGCTATCGTACCTCAGCCCAACTGGCAAGACGACTTACGCGATTTCAAAAAAATGGGTAAGCCACGCTTGTTTTTTGGGATCAGTTCTGGATGCATGGATCCCATGGTCAACCACTATACAGCAAACAAACGTAGACGCAGCACGGATGCCTATACTCCGGGAGGTGAGGCTGGCTTTCGACCAGACTATGCTACAACCGTTTATTGCAAAATTCTTAAGCAGATCTATCCCGATGTACCCATCGTGGTCGGCGGTATTGAAGCCTCTCTGC
>CAJQNM010000224.1 GCA_905479665.1 uncultured Saprospiraceae bacterium | reverse complement strand
ATTTCTTCCATGCTCAGGAGGATAAGTTCATTCATCCTTCTTAAGCGTTTTACCATCATCAGGTATGCGCGGTCTTTTTGCAATGCCGCAATATTGACGGGTTGCATACTACCCTGGTCTTCCTGAAAGCTCCAATCATCGAAATAAACTAACCCCACGTCTAGGGCATTGCTGCAAAGGGCGTTGTAATTTGAGTGTAATTTTTCAAACTCGGGATAGGCAATATCGTAGAGATAAATAATATACCTCCGGATTTGGTCGGATGATACCCGATTTAGGCCAAATGCTTTTAAGGACTCGAAGGGAGCTGCTGAGGTTAGGAAGGAAGTGGATCTATGCGCCTGCGCAAAGTCGATGTGGGCAGAATCTTCCAACCGTAGATCACCTTGGATAAATTGAATTGTTTTTATTTGCTGGTTTAAGTACTTTGTATGCGCAGTTCTATTTGCAATAAAATCATTTAATTCAAGATCGAGTGAACTCCGAATTTCAGCGATCAATTTTCTTTCGAGAATTTGGTCTTGCTTATTTTGTTTCCAGTTTCCGAGCTGGAAGGCAATTCCAATACCCAAAACAATTAGGACGATTTCTCCACCAGCGTAAAGTAGATATTTGGCGACATTGCCTTCGATGATGAGCTTTCTTCTTAACCTTGCAAATATTCTAAGCATTTCATCATTTGTTTAAGAAGCAATGGGTTAAAACCCATTGGAATAATAGAGCACCATTAAGTTCACCGCTCTTAGCACCTTTCCTTGCCTAGGCTCGGACAATTCTCTTCCTCTAGCATGATAAATGTGCAGAATGTCATTTACACCGACATCAAGATTGACCATGGTCAAGATCTCGTGCTCAGGGAGAGACTTCATCAGCAAGTGACTTACTGCATAAAGGTCGCTGGCTTGCTCCATGTCGACCACCGCGTAGTACGAGTCCGATCCCTTTCTGGTGGTCATCAGAATTCGCCGCTTAGCTAGTTTGGGAGACGCCTCAGCTGTGATCCTAAGTTTATTCCCATAAGCCAGGAGGTGCGACTGAAATGCTGTGATTCCTTCAAGGCTTGCCCATTGCAGAAAGTCGCGTCTGTCGATGGCCGATTTATGTAAGCAAAATTGCCTCGTTGTATCTTGATCAGGGAGACTGAAGCAGCTACCTATATCGAGTATCTCTAGACGCCCAGATGGGTAGATTAAAATCAGTGCATCCATATCAGCTTCCAGGCTGCGAGAAACGACCACCCCTCGATTTAATGTGAGGCCAATAGGTCGGCCTTCGTCTTCGTACCCACCACTAAATAGCGCCAGTGGCTGATGATGCTTGGCCCACTCAATATAGTCACCGACTGCGTCTCCGGCACTAAAATAATTGACCTTTGTCTGCTCATTGCTTGCTGTAGCCAAGAGCAAATGACCGCACTTAGCGCGTTCACAATTTAGGTCGTATAGTATCACCGAATCTTCTTGCAGATATGTCGGATTGGTCACTTGCAGGGATTGCCCGCTCGCACCAATCGAGAATAAAACAAGGAAAAAAAAAGTAGCACGCACGATGATCACAACTCCGTATTTTCTTCCCGGCTGTGATACAACATTCCTACGACGAGAAAGATACCGGTGGCCATCATACCAAAGCTGCCCAAATCATACGGGGATAGTCTAACACCTGACAGATAGCGATCGCAAAATTTTGTGATCAGGTAGGCATAATTCTGCTTTTTCAATTCCCGACAAATTTTGACGTGATCCGGTTTTGTCAAGGCCAGACTGTAGCCGTTTTTGATAAAAATAGACCGCATGGATTCATACTCGACATCGCAACTACAGGTGCAGCCTAGGTCGCATGACCATCTCACGTCTTCCGGATCAAATCGGGCAATGCATGCTTGAAAAAGCTCATCGGCAAGTAGGGTTATACAGGAGCTCGCGGTATTTAATTTATGCGCATGCGAAAATTCGTCTGCCAGTTTGATTGCAGTAATCCAATGTTTCTTGTGATCAAGGTCGCTACTTATTAAAATGGTCTCATGCAAAATGGGAGCAAGCAGTCGGTAGCACGCGTCTTGAGGAAGATCTAGATTGGATATTTCACGAGTCAAAGCAAAGGCTGTTTCGGTGATGTCGTCTGAATGCCTTGCATCTGACAAGAGCTCTTTGATCCCGGATAGATCAAATTTCGGTGCAGCCTCCACTCGGATACCACACAGGATGACCAGCACGAGACAAGTAGATTTAATTACCACAGCCATTTGCTTCTATGCTAAGAAGAGCACTTTGCTCAATTTCAAAATTTGGCAACAACAAGGTCGATCCGGTCGCATCAAATATTACCTCACTGCCAGTCTCGATCAGTCCACTGGAGATGATGGATTCTCCTGCGAGAAAAGAGCCCGAAGCGATGGGGTTACCCAGGGTGATGTCCGTGATTTTTTGCGGACAGAAATTGTCGATAACTGCGCGCACATCCCGATTGGTTTCCATAACCACCATGTAGTGATTGCTGGATGCACCGAAAGCAATCTGTGGATCAAAAGCTCGGTTGAAACCACTTATTGGTTTTACATCGCTGATTTGAAATGCATCAATTCCGATTTTCTGGCCGGTAGCAGAAATCCGCTGGCCTACTATTTCATTGAGGACAGGATTCGGCCATACAACTAGGAAGTGATTGAGAATTTCATTGTGCACCACGTCAATTCGAGGACTAACAAAAAAGGTGTCTTCGGCGACCAGAAAGTGATTTGGTCCAGTTTTTTCTCCAGTGAAATCAAGCAGCTGTCCAAATACGTCTTTGTTGCTTTCCCAACAAACTAAGAAGTCACTTTCTATCGAATTGTAAGCAATGGTCGCACTTCGTGCATCCGCACTCGGATCGATGTCCGTGCCACTCACACTAAAGTTTTCACCGAGCTGATTGCCATTTGCTGCGAGACGCTGACCGAAGATATTAAAGTCGGAAACCACAGTCGGCTCTACGCTACCCTCCCAAACGACCATAAACTGATTGTTGGCTTGATTGTAAGACACATCGGAAGTTTCTGCGTCACTAAGTGTATTGCCATCCAGTCCCTGTTCGCTGATGCGAAAATCCGTTCCAATCTCTTGACCATCGGCACTTATGCGCTGACCGTAGATTTCAAACTCATTGTTTACCAATCCTCCCGCATTGTCATCTCCACTCCAAACGACCAAGAATTCATTGTCGGTCGCATTATACGCAACCCGGGGGTCGAGGGCATCAAAATTCAGATCTCCATCTGGTCCCATCGAACTGATTCGAAAATCATCGGGCCCGATTTCGGCTCCGGTGGCGTCGACCAGCTGACCATATATTTCAAATTCACCTGAGACGAGAAGACCGGTATTGTCTGCAGCTGACCAAACGACCAGAAAATTATTATCCGTGGCGTTGTAAGCCACGGCAGGAAATTCGGCTTGAAATAGGATATTATTGTCTGGCCCTGCACTGCTCAGGCGAACTTTGCTGGCAAGGCTGTCTCCACTTGGTGTAAATAACTGGCCGAAGATCTCAAATTCCTCGGAGTTGGGAGCAAGGGCCCAGACCACAAAATAATTGTCATCTACCGAATTATAGGCCACCGCTGGATCCACATCGCGAATCGTATCGTTGATTACAAAACCTCCTGGTGGTGGCACATTCGCATCGATGAACTGACCGAAGATCTC
>CAJQNM010000223.1 GCA_905479665.1 uncultured Saprospiraceae bacterium | reverse complement strand
GCAGCTATCTCCTGAAGATCGTCGGGCGTGAAATTTGCGAAGATATATTTGGACATCCATCCAAGGTAGTTAGAATGGTGTAAATCGCTAGACTAAAAGATTTCAGGTGTCTTCATCGACAATCGTCGATCATAAATTAGTATGGAAATGCAACCTCATCGACAATCGTCGATTATACATTTGAAAGGAAATGCAACCTCATCGACAATCGTCGATTATTGATTAGCAAGGAAATGCAAGCCCATCGTCAATCGTCGATTATCATTGAGGACTAGTTGTGACTGCAAACCATACACTCTTTCCCGTCCTTTACCTCACCTTCCAGATACCCACTTTTGTTGATGGTATAATTGCAACATTCCACATATCCCTTCATAACCAGCTTACGGCCACGTTGCACGTGAGATTTGAATGTAGAGAGTGAGAGATTTAATCGTCGGGCTGCATCGATCTGACGCTCACCTTTGACATCGACGAGATAGACTGCCTTCTTATACTTGTCCGGGAGGCTGGCAATAATACCTAGCAGGCAGTCTTCCGGGCCATGCCGATGGGCAGACTCGTTGCTTGGCAGTTCGGCCTTTAGTTCCTGTACATCATGGCCATTTTTACGGTAGTGATCGATGAGTATATTTCGGGCTACGCGAAATAGCCACCCGCGAGGATTAGTCAGTTCTTTGCCACTGTTCAGAAATGCATAGAGTTTCAGAAAAGTGTCCTGAACCATATCTGCCACAAGAACAGAATCGCCACTCTTCGCCTTTAGAAACGAGGACAGAGCCTCATGATGATCGAGGTACAGTTGTTCCAAATGATGAGCGGTTGCCTTATTCATACTCATCGTACAAACAGCAACCGCTCAACATAAGTTTCACCTAAAAGATCTCCTAGCAGCCGCAATTGCTGCAAGTACATGGATCACAAGTGCATGCTGCACAATCTCCAGATTTACAAGCATTGCAATTGCAGGTGCATTTATTATTCTCTTTCATCGCATTCATTTTTAGTGTACAATTTAACTTTCACCCCTATGACGTGAAATGGGTGAAAAAGATGCAGTTTCAGGAAAGATATGCGCGAGTCGCCGCTTGGAGAGCACCTTTTATTTCAGGCCAGGTCTGATTCTTCAGGCTTAGGGGCGTTTCACTTTCATTGGCATCATCAAAATACGTGAGTGCAGTGGGAATACTAATAAGCAAATGTTGATGCCGATACTTCTCCTCATAGGCACTAATACATTCTACCAGATCATAATGACACAAGAGCTCAGCAATATCGTAGAAGTCCTTCTTAGATCCCCTGCCCAGGATTGCATTAAACGGTTAAACACACGGGTGATGACATAAGCTGCTTTTCCATCATAGTCCAACTGATTAAAATCAATATCCCAGAATATTCGACGATGAAAGATCGGTATAAGTTTGTCGGAGATAGACATCGATCAAAGATACAATACCTACCCATGGCAGCATCGCTCGATACTGTAAATTATTTTCCCCACCCCCGCGTGCTCTTCTGATCTCTCGCTACAGCGGAGAAAAACTACAATTCAAACTAGTACTAGTTCTTCTCTATCTATTCATTACTCCTTTTCACTAAAAATCCCCGTATTCCCCTTGTCCCAAATCGGAATCAAATCCTCAATCAACTGCGGATATTCTGCCGCAATATTTTTCGTCTCCCGGGAATCTTGCTCATGGTCGTATAGTTCCAGCGGGATTTCATCACGAAAATATCTGGTAAATCGGTAGCGATCCGTCCGTACGGTAATTCCATTGCGGAAATAGCTATAGGCCACTCTTTCTATTCCAGATGCTGTACTCTGCATGAGCGGCACCAAACTTTGACCATCTGCACTGTAGGGTTGCTCAATGCCAACTACTTCCATAATGGTGGGATACAGATCGACGGTACTTGCAATGGCATCAATTTTCTTTCCACTGGCCTTCTTACCTGGCAATTTAATCAGCAATGCACTCCGCAAAGATTGCTCGAAGAGCGTGTGCTTTCCCCAAACTCGATAGTCACCCAAATGCCAACCGTGATCACCCCACAGTACGACTAATGTATTTTCAGCCAGGCCCAGTCGATCCAGCTCATCCAATACCTTGCCAATCTGAGCATCAACGTAACTGATCGATGCATAGTAGGCATGCACAAGCTTGCGTTGATACGCTTCAGACAATTCAACCTCCAGCGAAGCTTTTTCCTCTCCCAGCTGATAATTATTAAATTCTCCACTTTGATGCAAACTCGCAAGATCAATTCCCTCTGGAAATTCAGGTGAGAGTGACGTTGGCAACTCCGTACTATCATAGAGGTCCCAATATTTCTTTGGAGCAGTCCAGGGCAAATGGGGTTTGAAGAATCCGGTTGCAAGTACAAAGGGCTTATCCTGCATACTCAATTCACCTAATTTTTCGACTGCCAACTCCGCGCTCAACCCATCCGGATATGCACGGTCATCTACGTCAGCATTTTCGTAGGGTTTTACTTGCCTGTTTTTCCCCTGACGATTCGTGCCATCAGCATATCCGAAAAAAGCATTCCATCCAGTCCCCCATTTTTCATAATTCAAATGAAACTCATCCCAACTGTGAGGCATCTCCAAACTATCACTGACGGTCTCGGTATATCCGTATACTCGATTTTCAGCGCTGTGCGGGATTTTACCAATCCCCACGGTATAGTAACCACTCCGGCGCAGGTGATGAAAGAAAGACTCCGGTCGTTCTTTTTCGGGTTGAGTTGACATAAACTCAAAGCAAGCCGAGTTTCTTATCTCAGCTTTTGATCTTGGCCAAAGACCTCTTAACATGGCAAAGCGAGAAGCACCACAGGTGGGGCTGGTGACATAGTGACGATCAAACAAGAAGCCCTGCTCGGCAAGGCGATCCATGTGAGGAGTCTGCACCACTTTATTGCCATACGCTCCCAAATCAGGTCTGAGATCATCGACGGCAATAAACAGGATATTGGGAGGTGAGGATTCCCTTTCTTCAAAGGCACAATTCAAGAGGCAAAACGCAAAAACCACAGCCAGATAAGATCTCCTATTCATGAAGGCAATATAGCGATCTTCGGCATTTATGGCAGGCCCTGCCTATGATGTGAAAAGCAAGTTTACGTGATTTATATCGGTATGCCATAAATCGCTTTAGAGACTTTTGCGCCACCCTAAGGATGACGATCTCGGAGTCAAATCGAAGGCCTGTCCCGCTCTGACAAGTGGCGAAATCAAGGGCTTTCGACGTCATAGCATGTTGTATGCCGTCGTTTTACGTCCACTCAAACCTCTGCTATCAGTACATCGCAGCAAATCCCTTCCATTCTTTTGGCTAATTAAAAATCTAATTTTTAATTGGCCAAATAGATGCCGAATGATCATTCGGGATTTCACAGATCTA
>CAJQNM010000222.1 GCA_905479665.1 uncultured Saprospiraceae bacterium | reverse complement strand
CATCACCCTTGACAAGTGCGACATCTTTACCTGCCTTGAGTACACCGCGATGCACTCTTCCGATCGCAATACGACCAACGTATGAGGAAAAATCCAGCGCGGTGATTAGTAATTGTACATCACCCTCGTGCACCGTGGGTGCTGGAAACTCCTTTATGATGGTCTCAATCAGGTAGTTTATGTCTTGGGTGGGCTCCTTCCAATCTTCGCCCATCCAGCCATATTTAGCTGATCCGTAGACCACTGGAAAATCAAGCTGATCTTCTGTGGCCTCGAGCTGGTACATCAGATCAAACACATCTTCAACCGCTTGTTCCGGATCACAATTTTCCTTGTCCACTTTGTTGACGACCACTATTATCTTAAGGCGTAGCTCGATCGCTTTTTGCAACACAAATCGCGTCTGCGGCATAGGGCCTTCAAAAGCATCGACGAGCAGCAGAGCGCCGTCGGCCATGTTCAGCACACGTTCGACCTCACCTCCGAAGTCTGCGTGACCAGGAGTATCAATAATGTTGATCTTGGTCTCTTGATATCGCACAGATACATTCTTGGATGTAATCGTGATGCCACGTTCTTTTTCAAGGTCGTTGCTATCCATGATAAGTTCTCCCGGATCTTCATGATCATCGAAGAGCTTGCCAGCAAGCAAGAGCTTGTCTACTAGAGTTGTTTTGCCATGATCTACATGGGCGATGATGGCGATATTACGGAGGGCTGTCATGGCATCTGATTTAAGCGCGCAAAGGTAATCATTCTGCCGACGTGAAAAAGCGCCGCATCCAAAGTTATATTACATATATTCGACATTCGTAAGATACTTATAAAGAGAGGCTAAGGACACAGAGTGGTAAATGGGTACAATCCAGCAACAATCGATACGAAACGCAGCAGTGAGTTATGTGGGCGTTTTCATTGGCTTTTTCAGTACACTTTTTATCTATAAACTGGATCGAGAGCTGTACGGATTTGCTCAATTTATCTTCACCTCGGCTAGTTTCTTGATTCCCTTCTGCACGCTTGGCATCACTGGCTTGGTGGTCAAGTTTTTTCCATTGCTGACGCAAAGAGGGTTCAGTGCCTCTGCATATGTGAATCTCAACCTGCGACTGTTGGTGACAGCCTATCTTCTTTTCATTGTCGTGTTCTTCTTTGCGAGTGATCATATTTTTCGCGCAATGGGAATCATGGGGCTTGACAAGAACAACATTCTGCAGGACAACTGGAAATACTTCCTCCCACTAGCGCTCTTAATGGGTACGGCCTCTGTGTTAATAGCACACTCCTCAAATATGCGGCGTATCGTAGTTCCAGAATTGCTGAGCAGTTTTGCGTACAAGCTCTGTCTACCGATCTTGATACTTCTGGGGTTTCATGGCCATCTCTCAAAAGATCAGGTGGCGATAGGCCAAAATATATTCTACCTCTTTGTCGTCGTTGCCATGTTGATCTATCTCTATCAGATCGACGGCTTAGGGAAGACCTCTGGCAAGAGAATCAGCATTGCACCCACTCTTCGACGTGATATGACCTCATTTGCCGGCTACAACATGCTGACCAATTTGGGTACGGCGTTCTTGTTCCGGATCGATATCATTCTACTCTCACTGCTGCTAAACTTTGGCAGTGCGGGAACATACGTGATTATGTTGTTTCTAGCGAATTCTATAAATATTCCTCGTCGTGCATTGTCCAAGATAATAGCTCCGTTTATTTCTCAAGCCTGGAATGATCAAGACGACGCCAAGATCCAAGAACTTTACAAACGTACATCTGTCATTCTATTGATCTTTGGAATTGCCTTGTTTCTCATGATCTGGTCCTCTTTGCAAGACCTCGATAAATTGTCTCCAGGAGACAAGATGTTCTATCAACATCGATTTGTGTTTCTATTTCTTGGTATTGGAAAGCTGCTTGATTTATCCATGAGTCTCACGACAGAAATCATTATATATTCAAAAAAATATCGCTACATTTTGGTTTTTCTTCTTATTATGGGGAGTGTAGCTTTTGGACTTAACTACTTGCTCATCCCATCTCTGGGTATTTTAGGTGCTGCCATTGCTGTCAGTATTTCGTATGGTCTATACAATATATTTAAGACTACACTCGTATTCACTTCGTTTGGCATGATTCCCTTCAGTTATAATACATGGATTCTGCTGGGCATGGGAGGCACTATGTTTTTATTACTCACCTGGCTAGAAATCGAAAGTTTTCACCCCATCATTAATCTTATCTTTAAGTCCAGTATCATTTTCTTCGGATTTTTAGCTCCGGTTTATCTTCTTAATATTTCGACCGACTACAACCGAATTATCGATGGAATTATCGGAAAAATTAAGTTGAAAATACCTCATTGAATAATACTACTGCAATCACACACTAATTATGTTTCAGACTTTCATAAAAAGCAATTGGCAGCACCTTGTCGTTATCTTGGGGTTTGTCATTGTCAGTTCTATTTACTTCTTACCTCAGATCCAGGGAGACGTAATTGCCCAAGCCGACATTACCGCATTTAATGGCATGGCGTCAGAGACAACGGCTTATTACGCGAAGTACGGCAAGAAAACACTCTGGACAAATTCGATGTTTAGCGGCATGCCCACCTACCAAATCGGAGGCATTCAGCATCGCAATGTCTTTAGGTACCTAGAGGTTTTTGGTCGGCTAGGACTCAATCGCCCGATTGGATATTTCGTGTTTGGAGCGATATCTGCCTACATCCTGTTTTTGGTGATGGGGCTGGGTCCGTGGTTGAGTATGGCAGGAGGATTGGCCTTTTGTTTTAGCACGAGCAATATTATATTATTTGAAGCCGGTCACAACACTAAATTATTCGTGATTATGGGGGCTCCACTCATATTTGCGGGACTCCTATCTGTGCTCAAACGAAAATACATCATGGGGCTGCTCATCCTAACACTGGGCATTGGTCTGAACGTGTACAAAAACCACTTTCAGATGACCTATTACATCGCTCTATTTTTTGGCATTTTCATGCTAATTGAATTAATTAAGATTATTCGCGAAAAGGATTTCGATCACCTTAAGAAGGTGATTTTGACAATACTCGCCAGTGTCATTCTGGGCATTGGTCCATCGGCCACCAAATTGATGACGACCTACGAATATGTGCAGGAATCGATTCGAGGAGCACCTATTCTCTCCAAGGATGATGCATGGACAGGTCGAGACACAAGCTTGCATAGTCAATGGCAATACAATATGCAGTTTTCGCATGGATTGCGCGATTTGAAATCTCTTTTGGTACCCGGAGCTGCTGGTGGGAGTAGCGCAGAGCGCATCCGGAAAAATTCGCCGATGGCGCAGGAATATAATCGAGCAGGCTACAAATGGGAAGCTTCTGGTACGGAATTATACTGGGGAAGTCTACCCTTCTCTTCTGGCACCCCTTATTTAGGTATTGTCATGCTTTTTCTCGCCATGGTAGGTATTCTTGTCTTGAAGGGCACTACGCGATGGTGGGTATTGGGTTCATTGCTCTTTGCCGCAGCACTTTCGATGGGAAGACACTTGGAATGGTTTAATCGGTTTTTCTTTGAATATCTCCCCCTCTATAAGGCCTTTCGATCACCAAACTCAGTCATGAGTCTCGCCATTTGTTTCGCACCTATTCTGGCATTGCCTACCATAAGATATTTCATGGATCATCGCGAAGAAGAAGGTCTGTTCAGAAAGGTTTTGATCATGGCCGGGGCCTTTGGAGCCCTCTTGGTTGCCTTTTACTTTGCCTCGCCAAGCACAGAGGCGCTTACGATGAAGGCCGATGTCAACATGGAGCAACTTGGCATGGATAGTCGTGTCTTACGCACTGAGCGGGTGGATTTCATGCGCTCAGACACCCTGCGATCTTTGGTATTTGTCGCACTGGCAGTAGGGCTCCTATTTGCGTACTTAAGATACCGTTTTAAGTCTGCCTTCTTCATTGCTGGAATTGGTTTGTTATTACTTAGCGATTTTTGGCTTGTCGATAGACGATATATCTGGGACGAAACATTTGAAACTCCCAGTGAGGTGGCGCAAATTGTGGAGCCCTCTGCTGCGGATCTGCGGATCATGGCAGATCCAGATATTCATTTTCGTGTTTTGGATCAAACCACCAATACTTTTAACTCGTCGAAAGCCTCCTATCACCATAAGTCGATCGGTGGTTACCATGCGGCAAAATTGCGCCGCTATGAAGATGTGATCGAGTTACATATCAAAAAGCTCAATACGAAGGTGATCAACATGCTCAATGCCAAGTATATTCTTCATAACGATGAGAATGGTGAGCCCGTGGCCGGAGGAAATCGAGAAATCCTTGGAAATGTCTGGTATGTCGAAAATATCCGATGGGTTGAAACACCAGATGAGGAAATCAATGCCCTCAATTATTTCAACCCAGAAACAGACGCCGTCATACATGAAGAATTTCGCGAGTACCTCGAAGGAATGGTGCCCGTACGTGAGGGAGCAATCGATCTAATCCGTTACGAACCAAATCACTTGACCTATGAGAGTGAAGGCAACGGAGAGCGATTCGCGGTTTTTTCTGAAATCTACTATGGCCCAAACAAGGGCTGGAAAGTTTACATTGATGGTGAAGAACATGACCACATACGAGTCAACTACCTGTTGCGTGGACTACGTATTCCAGCTGGAGATCACCGCATCGACTTTGTCTTCGACCCGGATCTCTACACCTACGGCGAATGGATCAGCACTTTGTTTTCATTCTGCTTCTTAAGCCTCCTGGGCTTTCTCGGATACCAACGAGTGCAAGAATATCGCTCACAACCACCCCCGCCATCTCGATCCGCACCTCGTAAAAAGAAAGCAGCATCTGCCACTTCTGGGACCAAGAAGACGGCCAGGAAGAAAGTCAAGAAGAAAAAGAAGGATACTCCTTGAGAGTTCTTATCATATCATATTATTGGCCTCCGGCCGGGGGAGTCTCGGTGCAGCGTTGGTTGAAGTTTGCTCGATATCTGCCAGAATTTGGCGTGACACCGGTGGTCTTTGTCCCGGAAGATGCCAGCTATCCTCTTCAAGAGCCTGCTCTAGCGAAGCAAGTCCATGAAGAGGTGGAGGTGCACAAAGTGCCCATCTGGGAAATTCGAGATCTCTATGCAAAGCTTACCAAGAAGAAGACTTCTAGTCAATCCGGTATTGATGGAGTGTTTTACCTGGACCGTAAACAGCAGTCTCTAAAGCAACGACTCTCTCTCTGGATCAGGTCAAATCTCATTTTTCCTGATGCGCGCTTCACCTGGATTCGACCCTGTACCAAGGCCATCAAAAAATATCTCAAAGATCACCCGGTAGATGCAATAATCAGCACTGGTCCTCCCCACTCCTGCCACCTTATCGCTCAGCGGATCAAGCGATCGATGCCGAATATAAAATGGATTGCTGACTTCCGTGATCCATGGACAAACACGCAGTAT